>CAYOUD010000030.1:0-21515 GCA_964407055.1 uncultured Bacteroidales bacterium
ATTAATTGTTTACTGGACCAATTTTTTCTTCAATGGACTCAATCTTATCTCGAATACGACCCATGGGTTTGTTTTTTTGAATATCAAAATTTACTACTGAGTAAACCCGGTCGCAATCATCGGAAAGCTGAGCATAGGCTTTCTCCAATAAAGCAAGCGCAGAAGGCATATCAGGAGTCTCAAAAATAGTTCCCATTGCACTGAGCTTATACTCATAGCCACTTTCGCGGATTAATTTTAATATTCGACTAACATATTGGCTTACACTTACTCCCTTATCTGTGGGGAACATGGCGAAACTAACTAATACTGACATAACAATATAGGGGCTTTCTAATTAAAAACTGCTTGAAAAATAGAATTTGCTGTTTTACGCTTCATCCGGTTAACACCTTCGGTATAGGCCTCATCACTTGCTTCATCTAAACTATTTCCATAACCCATAATGTCTTTTTCATTTTTACTGTAAATCAGGCGTCTTTCATTATCAAAAACACTTACAATATATTGCAGGCTTACCGATTTTTGATATGAACTAACTTCTGCATTTCGAGTATCACTTTCAATACGAATGACAAAATCAGCCTTAGCAGCACTGCTGGAAATACGCATATTGTTTTTTGCCATTGCCTGAAATAATGCTGATTGTAAATTAGCCTGATTTAAATTCTTCCCAAAGCTTTTTTCTGACGATTCAATAAAAATTAACGGAGATTGTACATTGATAACAAGTTTATAAGTCGGTGGTGGAATTTTGCGGATAACAGTACGAATAAAAATGTCTTTTGTTAGCCGGCTCAAACTGACCATATCAAGCTCTACAGTAATTGTTTCCATTTGGTTTTTACTAATCACTTTATTGATGGGAACATGAACTACACCATTTTGGTCACTGCTGAGCTTATTATCCAATAATCCGGAACCCGTAAAACTTAAAACTACTGGCATATTCGGCACCGTGAATCCGTCCTTATTTGAAATGCTAATTTCCATTAATTGGGGGTCAATGTGCATTCCACTAGTTACAAACACAGGATTTTCTTTCGACTCAAATCGCACTTCGTCAAAAGTCTGAATCAAATCGCGGTAAATATTTGTCCCCAAATCAACTTTACTACTGTCTATCAATACTTCAGTCGGCTCGGCAAGATAATCTGTCAAATCAGAAAAAGCCTCAACATACAATCCTATTGCCTCGTATTGATTCCCTTTTGTACGCAAATCAGCAGCTTGTATATATTTGGATTTTGCTTGTTGCAAGTCTGCCGTTTTTTTCTTTGCTTTTTGTGCTTGATATTCAGCTTTTGAAAGGCGGCAATACATCCAAAAAATCTCTCCTCCATCCCAGCTGCCGACAACTTCATAACCTTGAATATTGCGATCAGAACTTGTCTGAATCTGGCGTTCATAGGTTTCGCTAAGCTGATAATCTGTTTCAATGGTATTAATCACTGAGGTAGAGGAAATATTCACGGAAATCTCTGAAGACAAAACGTTTAACGCACTGTTTCGGGCATTTTCTTTATATGCATCAGGCGACAAACCGGCTTTACGTGCAGAACCAATTCCAATATAATACATTCCTGATGCAGGTCGTTTATCTACCCATTCGGGCTTTGGCTCCTTAGGCTTCTGCGTATTTTTCAAAACATCACACCCACTAAAAAATGCCAAACTGAGTGCTATCGATATAATTAGAACGTTTCGCATTATTCAGGATTATAATTAATAATTCGGACTACGGTTTGAGTTGAAACTTCATCAATTAATTCTACAGATAAAGCATCCATGGTTTTAATTTTGGTTCTTGCATTCAAGAGTTCCTGCAAAGCTATGCGCTCACTCCGTCCTGTACGAATAACATCTTCATCAGAATCTGTGCTTTTGTTTTTCCAATATCCAGGCACAAGATCATTTTTTCTGCCATCGTACTTAGCATAATGAATTTGATCCTGATTATTCAAATTAAAACTCTTCGTAAGTAAAATCTCATTGGTACGAGTATCAACCATACTAATGTCAAACTTAATCATTGCAGAACGTTGCATAGAAAGTTCTTCATATTCTACTTTTTTATAACTTGTTTTAGTTTTAGTTTTCCCTTCACTGTCCTTATACCTGGTTTTTATTTCAAGGTAACCTCGCTTTGTTTCTTTTTTAATTCGTCCCAAATCAAAATTAAAACTGTGGATGGTGCCTTTCACCAGTGCGTCCGGTTGTGTGGCTTTAGTGGCATCATAAATTCCACGATTAGCTGCAACAAATTCAACCACTTTGATAAACGGATCATTTGTTTGATTTAACCCATTAATGATTTTGCTTTTAATCTGACTACTTAATTCTGATTTATTCGAATGATTTTCGATATTATGAATCGCAACGCGAATAGTGGCAGCCTTTTGAGATTCACTTTTCAAATCAACACTTTCTTTGTAATTTCCGAAATTTACAGAAATCTCATCAAACAAATAATAGGCACTTCTATATTTTTTATTGCCCATGTGTTGAATTGCCTGACGATATTTTGGCTCATAAATAGTAATATTGAGTTGCTCCTTACTATCTTTATAGTCTGGTTCAATTTTTACAATTTCAGCAAAAATCCGCTCTGCGCCGGAGAAATCTTCATTATTGAGTTTTTTAACCCCCTCAAAATATTGATCATCAAGATAAGTTCCTTTTACTTCACTGTAATACTCCTCATAATAAGGTGGAACAACCAGCTCTATACTAACCTGTTTTAGTCTGTTTTCGAAAGATTCCGCCTCAATATAATAATAAACCGCTTGTTTATTATTTCCCTGATTGTATGCCGTCATGAAATCACTGTATGTTTTATCAACCACACGTTGTCCTGTCCGCTTTAATCCTACCTGAGCATCAATATAGGATCGCTTTGCAATCAATGACTGGTAATATAAATCGGATGCTTCCTGATACATCCCTTGCTCCTCAAATTTAGCGGCTTTTTTTGCAAATCGCTTATGAGTACAGGATGCCCCAAGTAATAAGATAAATATAAACACTAAATATTTGGTAAAGTTTCTCATAGTCCTTAGTTTTTATGGTCGTAAAATTAGAATTATCTTTCCGACATTTCAAATATAATATAAGTTTACTGAAAATATTAATTCACAAAGTCAGGTTTTACTGACATAATACGTTGGTCATGCTTATAACTGTAATCAATCAAAACATCACCGTTCACTTTGAACATTTTTATATAATTCACCTTATAACTACGAAAAAGGGATTTGTAATCGACACCTTCAATAACACTGAGTTTAAGGTTTCCTGTTTGATAATTATGAATACGTAATTTTGCTCCATCATATAAGTACACATCTCCCAAACGAATTCGTGTATTATCTTTTAATTTGATTGACAATACCCCACGATCAAGGGTAATATGCTGTATTTGTTTCAGGTTTTCATGCAAACTAGCATTTTTTACAATAAAATTTTGACTTAATGCATTCAATGTTGCTGTAATCTCGTTTCCACTAACATTAAAGCGATACTCCTCTAATGTATTAAAGAATGCCAATATACCTGCGATGGATTTATGATAAGCCAAACGTTCATACTCCACACTTGTTTTTTGCCAAAGCTTTGCCATTTCTATAGAACTCAGGTTTCGGGCTTCCGAATGGTAAACTGGAGCAGGGTTATAAGCATTCAACCGTATGAGCCCGTCGGGAAAAATTGCTAAAACAGATGATTCGTCAACACTCATATCATTAACCGATTTTTGCTCAATCAGCTCCCCTGAATTACTGATTAAATACCCGGTGTAACCGGATCGTATCGCCTTTTCCTGATCTGCATCAATACGAACAAACCAATTTTCATGTTGTTGCGTATCATAACTACTAATAAAATAGCTCGTTGAATTCTCCCCCTCGATTTTGCCACTGACAAGTAACAGCGCTTCCGAAACCATAAGATGTTCAGGTGTTACATAATCTTCCTTGTCAATTTTTATTAGATATCGTAATTGATTGTCTGGAGTAAAGGATGCCACAAACCCACTGCGAGGTTTATGCGAAGTAAGTTGTTTCCCTGAAATTTGGATTTTCTTATTGAAAGATCCACATAAATATAGATTTCCCGATGCATCCTGAGCAGCAATTTGCTCAACATTATTTCGATACCCTCCATTTTCATAGATATCTGACCACAATGGCTCGGCAATTTCTTCAAGACTCAACCGACTATCTAATGGAACAATGACTGCTTTAGCCCTCTCATATTGTGGCATACAAGCACCAACAGGAGCCCCGATGAATGTTGGGTCGCAAACCGTAAATCGTTCCCCCTGATACTCTACAAAGCGCCCCTTTACTCGGTCATTAAACTTTACGGCAGTTGCAATATGTCCAGGATAATCTAGTCCAACAACTTGCAAACCGGCTAGTTCCTCAACGAGATATGCAAATAACACAGAGCGATCTTCACAATCAGCTGCCGGATACATAAACAATTCATCCGGGAAAAAGAACTTTTCATAACCAAATTGCTCCTGATCAGTCATATAATCAAATTGCGTTTGAACAAATTGCAAAATGATATTCACGGCCTCCTGCTCCGTTTTCCCATCAATTGCCTTTTCGAAATAATTCAATAAAGACTCACGGGTTATCGCTGTCATCGCAGATTGAAAAAACACTCGTATTTCCGACTGTGGAAAGTCCTGATAAAAAGCCCTGAGGTTTTCATTAAAAGCAACCTTCACAACCTTTTCACCAATCGTAAAATCACGAAAACCTATTATTAATGGGAGATTTGGAGTTTCAGACAAATGCACATCAAAAATTCGCTCAGCTCCGGGATAATCTTTGTTATAAGTACGAATATGCGCCATGTCTTTATTAAGCACATAATATTGTTGTTCATCAATTTTTAAATATGAAACATCGTACAAAGCAGTTTGGGAAGGAATCAAAAGCGATAAAGCATCATCATAATATGCAAGCTTGGTTTTGTAACCCGACTTCAATAAAATAAACCATTGAAAAAGCACTTGCTCTTTTTCCGTAATGCATATTTGCTCTGATAAATCCTCAACAAGCAATAAATATCCCCAGTCATTAAGTCGCAATTGACGTTGCATTTGTAACAACTGTTCAATTAAGAAAAAATAATCGGTTTTACTTAATGTTTCAAAATAGGCAGAAATGACATTTGGCCCATTCGCTGTCCCTGGGTTTTGATGCAATTCAGGGTCATACAAAAACTGCATATCTTTTCCATAATAATTCAGGATCGCCGTTTTTCGCTTAATGTCAGGTTTTACAATATCCTGAATTGGCAACTCAACAATTATTGGTTTCGCCTGTATAGCAATGGGTTTCCTTTCTGCGATTTCCGGCGTACTATCATCGCGCGGGTCAAGAACCGGAATTGCAGTATTTTGCTCAACATTCATCGTCGGTTTGTATCTCGGAATTTTTTCTGGTCCCGGCACACGCACAGGCTCACGTCCTGTAAATAATTCGAAACGCTCCCAGTCTTTTTTCAAAAATTCAGCAAAGGCTTTATCCTGTTCCTCCACAAATTTTCTAAAACTTTCGTTTTCTTGTTGTTTGTAATTTTCAAAATCCTGACGCATCTTTTCAAGCTCATCTTCTGTTTGGGGAAATGCCAAAAGACTTGAAAATACAAGTATGGCTAAAGTTAAACCGACAAATATTTGTTTCATAGCAATGGTTTTTCAGAGGTTTATTGGCAATTTCTATGCCAGATTTCAATAACTTTTTCTTTCGCAAAGTAATAAAAATCTGTTAAACCATAGCATATCAGAATTATGCAACATTAACATCCGAAATAATTAACAAATCACGTCATCCATTATACCTGACATTCTTGTGATTACAGCTTTTATTTTGTAATTTTGTTTCGGTTGATAAAAAACTATGTTAGAAGCAAATAAGAAAAAAATTATTAACGACCCTGTTCACGGGTTTATCCGCATTAATCATTCCATCTGTTTTGATTTAATGGAACACCCATATTTCCAGCGTTTGCGCAGAATTTCCCAATTAGGATTGACTTTTCTCGTATATCCCGGAGCCACACACACACGATTTCATCATGCCATTGGTGCTATGCATTTGATGAGCACTGCAATTGATGTCATCAGGCAAAAAGGACATAAAATAACTCACGAAGAATCTGAAGCAGTCAATATTGCAATTCTTTTACACGACATTGGACATGGGCCTTATTCCCACACTTTGGAAAAAGACATTGTTACAAACTGGGATCACGAAACGCTGTCCTTGCTTTACATGGAAAAACTCAACGAGGAATTTGACGGAAAACTCAGTTTAGCAATCAAGATTTTTAAAAACGAGTATCACAAAAAGTTTCTGCACCAACTGGTTTCCAGCCAACTAGACATGGATCGCTTGGATTATTTGCGCAGAGACAGCTTTTTTACCGGAGTTTCTGAAGGAGTTATCGGGTCGGAGCGTATTATTAAAATGCTCAATGTGATGGACGACCAATTAGTGGTAGAAGTAAAAGGAATTTACAGCATCGAGAAATTTCTAATTGCACGTCGCCTAATGTATTGGCAAGTTTATTTACATAAAACCGTGCTTGCTGCTGAAAAAATGCTGGAAACCACCTTACAACGTGCAAAAGACCTCATAAAACAAGGCGTCAAATTAGAAGCCAGCGATGCTTTACTTTGGTTTCTGAAAAATGGAAACAGCAGTAATACGGACGAAGTGCTTCAACGATTTTCTATCTTGGATGATAGCGATGTCATGGCATCAATAAAATCATGGACAAAACATCCAGATAAAATTCTATCCTTTCTTGCCAATGGTTTAATGAACAGAAGACTTTTTCGCGTTTATCTGCAAAAAGAAGCATTCGAAGCATCCGAAATTGATGAAATAAAAATCCGTGTCATGCGGCATTTCAATCTTTCAGAAAATGATTTGAAATATTTTGTGTTTAGTGAATCCATTGTAAATACAACATATAGTGATATGAATGAGAAAATTAACATCCTTAGGCGGGGCGAGCTTACCGACATTGCTGATGCTTCGGACATGTTATCTCCGGCAGCACTGAGTCACGATGTAATAAAATACTATATTTGTTACCCAAAAGAAATTGAAAAAAACGTTGATTTAAAATAAAACTCATGAAGTTTACAGCAAAGCAAATTGCAAAGTTTCTCAATGGCAAAATTGAGGGTAATCCAAAAGTTAACGTCAACGATGTCGCAAAAATTGAAGAAGGGAAACCGGGAGCCTTATCCTTTTTGGCAAATCCAAAATATACAGCATATATTTACAAAACAAACAGCAGCATTGTATTAGTCAACAAAGACTTTAAAGCCGAAAAACCCATAAATGCGACATTGATTCGCGTTGACAATGCGTATGAAGCGTTTGCAAAACTCCTCAATGTTGTCAATAAAGAAATGCTTGACAAAAAAGGAATAGACGCATCTGCACATGTTTGCAAATCGGTAAAAATTGGTAAAGATGCATATATTGGAGCATTTGCATATATCGGAGAGAGTGCAAGTATTGGCAAAAATGTAAAAATCTATCCTCACAGCTACATTGGTGATAATGTAACGATTGGAGATAATGTAACGATTTACGCCGGAGTTAAAATTTACCATGCCTGCAATATTGGTGATGAAAGTATTATCCATGCCGGAGCAGTAATTGGATCCGATGGATTTGGTTATGCCCCCAATGAACACGGCAATTACAACAAAATTCAACAAATTGGCAATGTCATCATCGAAAAATATGTTGAAATTGGCGCAAATACCTGTATAGACAGAGCAACAATGGGCTCTACCATCATTAAAGAAGGCGTAAAACTTGACAACTTAGTTCAAATCGGGCATAATGTAATCATTGGAAAACACACTGTAGCAGCAGCACAAACCGGCATAAGCGGATCAACGCAAGTTGGCGAACGCTGTATGTTTGGAGGACAAGTTGGTTTAGCCGGACATCTGAAAATTGGAGACAATGTTGTTTTTGGCGCTCAAGCCGGTATTCCCAACGATGTAAAATCAGGCGAAAAGTTACTGGGGAGCCCTGCAATCCCTTTTATGGACTACAAACGAAGCTTTATAATTCAAAAACGTTTACCGGAAATGCGAGAAGAAGTATTAAAACTCAGAAAAGAGATTGATGCACTAAAATCACAATTAAATCAATAAGCGAAACATCTTGTAAAGAAAAAAAATAATCACCTCATTATCTGAACTTTAAGTAAACTGCTTTTTTTAATTGATTGTTAATGTTATTTTTGCCACAAATTAGTCCTTTTTTACTCGAAAATCATGAGCGAAAAACAAAAAACAATCGCAAAACCTGTAAGCCTTTCAGGCGTTGGGTTGCATACAGGAGATGCTGTAACACTAACAATTAAACCGGCACCGATAAATCATTGGTATAAATTCCGTCGAATTGACTTGGACGGGCATCCAATGATTGATGCTATTGCAGATAATGTAACTGACACATCTCGCGGAACAACAATTGCAAAGGGTAATGCAAGTGTAAGTACTGCGGAACACTTGCTGGCAGCAGTATATGGCTTAGGTCTTGACAATTTGCTTTTTGAAATAGACGGTCCGGAAGTTCCCATTCTTGACGGAAGCTCAAAACATTGGGTTGACAATATACTTAAAGCCGGCATTGTTGAACAAGAAGCAGATCGTTTTGAATTTAAATTCAAAGAAAAGCACGAGCTAAATATTGAAGATAAAAACATTCAGATTACGCTATACCCTGAGGACAAATTCACCATTAATGTGCTTGTTGATTATAAATCGACTCAGCTTGTTAATCAGTTCGCCACTTTAAATGATATGAATGAATTTGTCGAACATTTTGCACCATGCAGAACCTTTGCCTTTCTTAGTGAACTAGAACCACTGTTTAAATCCGGACTAATCAAAGGCGGCGACTTAGAAAATGCCATCGTTATGGTTGACAAAGCCTATACGAAAGAAGAATTTGATCGGATTAAAGTCTTGTTTGGGAAACCCAATATTGAAATCAAAACTCAAGGAGTACTCAACCACATCGATTTAAAATTCAATAACGAACCAGCAAGACATAAACTCATTGATATGATTGGTGACCTGGCGCTTGTCGGATACCGTATTACAGGGAATATTATAGGAAAACGCCCCGGACATTATGCAAACACAGAATTTGCCAAGATTTTAAGAAAGCATATTGTTAAAGAACTCAAGAAACCAGCAATCCCCGAATACAATCCCGATGTAGCTCCGCTTTTTGATACAAACGAAATCAAAAAACGCCTGCCGCACCGGTCTCCGTTCCTCTTTGTGGATAAAGTTTTGAGTTTGACAGAGAAAGAAGTTGTCGGCATTAAAAATGTGACGCTTGACGAACCATTTTTTGTTGGACATTTTCCGGACGAACCGGTAATGCCAGGCGTTCTGCAAGTTGAAGCCATGGCTCAGGTTGGCGGTATTCTGGTTCTTGAAACAGTCGATGAACCAAAAAATTATCTAACCTTCTTTTTGAAAATTGATAAAGTGAAATTCAGAAAACAAGTTGTACCAGGCGACACACTGATAATGAAATTAACACTTCTGGAACCAATCCGCCGCGGAATCGCGATTATGAAAGGAGAGTCTTTTGTCGGAGAAAAACTTGTGTGCGAAGCCGAATTAACCGCCCAAATTATAAAACCCAAATAACATGAACCAACCCTTATCATACGTTCATCCCAACGCGAAAATTGCAGACAATGTTGTAATTGAGCCATTTGTTACCATCAGCAAAAATGTTTCTATCGGAGAAGGCACCTGGATTGGTCCAAATGTTACCATCATGGAAAATGTAAAAATTGGTAAAAATTGTAAAGTTTTCCCAGGAGCCGTTATTGGTGCAATTCCTCAGGACTTAAAGTTTCAAGGAGAAAACACTTTCGTTGAAATTGGTGATAATAATACCATTCGTGAGTTTGTTACCATTAACAGAGGAACCGCTGCTCGAAACCGCACAAGCGTAGGCAATAATTGTTTGCTAATGGCATATACGCATATTGCACACGATTGCAAACTTGGGAATAATCTCATTATAGCAAATGCAGTACAACTTGCCGGTGAAGTTCAGGTTGACGATTTTGCAATCATTGGCGGAACATCTGCTGTGCATCAGTTTGTGCATATCGGATCACATTGTATTATTCAAGGCGGATCAAAAATTGGGAAAGATGTTCCACCTTATACTAAATCAGGACGAGAACCCCTGACATTTAGCGGTGTAAATTCCATCGGTTTGCGAAGACGCAATTTTGATAATGACAAAATCAATGAAATTCAGGAAATATACCGGAAATTATATCATAACAGAATGAACCGTTCTCAAGCAATTGAATACATTGAAGCAGAAATGCCGGCAACAAAAGAACGCGACGAAATTATTTTATTCGTAAGAAATTCCAAACGAGGAATTATCCGCGGATACTTAGACAAATAATTATTTCTTATAAACTTTGATTAAATTGCAGAGTATTTAAACCAAACACTATGCAATACACCGGAAATATCCTGAAAATGGAAACTGATTTTGCCAAACCCGTGCAATACTATTTGCATATAGGGCAGGAGAAAATCCATATGAATGAACTCATCGGCAGAAAAATCCATTTTAAATTTCTCAACGAGATTAATTGCATTGCTTGCGGCGCAAAAACAAATAAATCTTTCCATCAGGGATATTGCTACAGTTGTTTTACGAGTCTGCCGCAAACCGATGTCGGAATTTTGCATCCTGAAAAAGACCGTTCGCATGAAGGCATTTCCAGAGATATGAATTGGGCTAAAGAAAATACATTAGTGGATCAATATGTCTATCTCGCAATAACGAGCAACCTGAAAGTTGGTGTTACCAGAGCGAAACAAGTTCCTACACGCTGGATTGATCAGGGAGCTTCCAAAGCCATCCGCTTTGCGAAAACGCCTTACCGTAAACTTGCCGGAGATATTGAAGTGTTCCTTAAAGCTCAGGTATCAGATAAAACACAATGGAAACAAATGCTTTTATCGGAAGCTTCAGGCATTGACCTAAAAGCAGAAAAAAAACGACTGGTTTCCCTCCTGCCTGATGAACTTTCACAATATGTAACAATGGATAACCGTGTTACTGAAATAATCTATCCGGGAAACTATGCATTTGATAAAATTTACCAGCAACATTTTGACGATTCCGAGGAAATCTCCGGAAACTTAATTGCAATTCGCGGACAATATCTAATTTTCAGGCAAGGATTTGCCACCAATATTCGTCGCCATAATGGGTATAAAATTGAAATGAAAATTGACTAGTTTTGGAAACATCCCAACTTGAAACAATGCTCGAAAAAGCCAGGCGCTATTGTCTGCGTGGAGAAAAATGCCGGAATGATTTACAAAAAAAACTATTCCAATGGCAAATTCCCTCCCAATTGCACGAAACCATCATTAACACAATGATTGACGAGCGTTTTATTGATGAATCACGATTTGCCCGAAGTTTTGTAAACGACAAGTGCTACTTATCAAAATGGGGAAAAATAAAAATTCGCTATGCATTATCCGGAAAGCAAATTCCGGTAGCACTTATCAATAAAGCCTTAACTGAAATTGACATGAATAAATACCGAAACATTTTACAGGAGCTTGCCGAAAACAAACAAAAACAAATTGCCAAAAAAGAATCTGACCCATGGATTACAAAACAAAAGTGCTTTGCCTTTTTGGCACAACGAGGGTTTGAATCGGATGAAATAGCTAAAATTCTATCAGACTAATTTATACCACATCTAAATTGTGAGTTATAAAAAGAAACACATTTCTACTACTTGCCAAATTTCATCCAAATCGTATCTTTGGCATTCATTTATTGCGAAGCGAGTAGTTTAAATCGTGTGGAATGAATAAACAAAATCTATACAAAATAGGACTGTCAACTGCAATTGCTGTGGTTGTTGCAAATATGGTAGGGACGGGCGTTTTTACCAGTCTCGGATATCAGGTCATCGACCTTAAGTATGGCTTTACAATTGTCATGCTATGGGTAGTTGGCGGAATGCTTGCGCTTTTTGGCAGTTTTGCATACGGCGAGCTTGGCGCAAGTTTGCCCCGAAACGGTGGCGAATACAATTTTCTCTCCCGGATTTATCACCCGTTACTGGGATTTCTTGCAGGTTGGGTATCAATTATGATTGGATTTGCGGCCCCTATTGCAGCAGCAGCATTAGCTATGGGAGACTACTCAATTGGCATGCTGGGCGGCGAAGACCCGAATCAAATCAAAGAAAAAATCATTGCGATTAGTGTTTCCATCATAATATCCGCAATTCATCTTCAAAATTTACGGGCAATATCACGCTTTCAGAAGTTTTTTACCATTTTCAAAATTATTCTAATCATTGTACTGATTATTTTAGGATTTGCCTTAACAGATGGTTCTCAAATCAGCTTTGCTCCAACCAAACAGAGCATCAACGACATGTTTACCATGGCATTTGCCGGCAGTTTGGTGTGGGTTATGTTGGCATATTCGGGATGGAATGCTGCAGCTTACATTGTTGACGACATGAAAAATCCGGGGAAAAACCTACCAAAATCATTATTCATTGGAACAGCGCTGGTAGCAGTACTTTACGTTTTACTAAATATGATGTTTCTTTATGTCGCTCCGATTCAAGAACTTGTTCTACAGAAAGATGTCGGGAACATTGCAGCACAAAATATATTCGGACATACGGGAGCAGCCATAGTTTCCGGATTAATTGCCTTTGCACTTATTTCAGCAATCAGTTCCATGATTTGGGCAGGTCCACGGGTGAGTGCCGCAATTGGCGAAGATATGCACCTGTTTAAATTCCTAAACACAAGAAACAAAAATAAAGTGCCTTACATTGCCATTCTCTTTCAACTTGGACTTATCATTCCGATGATTCTTTTTGTTTCGTTTGGCGATTTGATTGAGTTTACATCCGTATTATTAAGTGTTTTCTCCTTTCTGGCAGTGCTTGGTGTTTTTGTACTTCGCATCCGGGAACCAAAACTAAAACGTCCGTATAAAGCCTGGGGATACCCAGTAACACCAGCAATATATTTAATCCTTACCGGCTGGATGATTGTCTTTTTCCTGAAAATGAAACCAGGCATTCTTCTTGCTATTTTACTGACACTGATTGCAGGAGCAGTCGTGTATTATATCAGTTTTAAACTAAACAAACGAATTAATAATTCAACGAACAAATCATGAAGCAATTAATAATTTTAATCATGGGCACTGTGCTTGCAGTGTCATGTACGTCTCAGGAAAAACTTAAATTATGACAATCCTAAAAATATATTTTATAAATTTGTAAATAAGAAAGTTGCATTTGCTGGTTGAATCTACGAAGGACTCATCCACCACAGAAACAACGGAAAGTATCCACAATAAAATAGCGCAGCACCTTAGCGGGACTGCCTTTTATTATGAAACTGATTCTATCGGAATCTCCGAAACAAAATGGGATAACTACGCCAAAACAATCAGTGACAACTGGGATTTGATTGAGGAAAAACGGCTCCAACCAATGCGTGAATGGGAATCTGATTACTTTCATAATGAAATTAATGATAGTCTTGGACTACTATATGCCTTTTCAGGTCCGGATTTTCTGCACGCTTACACGCTGTTTCCGAATGCAGAGGAATATATTTTTCTTGCAAACGAAAAAATCGGGCAAATGCCAGATTTTGAAACCATGACAGAAACTGAACAAATAAGCTATCTTCATAATATTGATTATTTTTTGCGTGACATTTACAAACGCTCCTACTTTATAACAAAAAACATGTTGACAGACATTGGAGGTAAAAAGGTAGAAGGCGTTTTGCCGGTTTTTTACGTGTTTTTGTCACGAACAAATCATGAAATTTTGGATGTTGAAGCCATTAAATCACAGGATGACGGCAGCATATATGTCTATCCCGATTCAATCAATATTCCTAACAATCAATACCGTGGCGTAAGATTCTATTTCCGCAAAAACGGAGAGGAACAAATCAAAGAACTCACGTATTTTTACTGCAACATTTCCGATGATGGTTTAGTGAAAAATCCCGAAATGAAAGCCTATTTAGAAGGCCTAGATGAAATGAATGGCTTTGTAAAATCCGCATCCTACCTGATGCACTACCGCACTTTTAGTACAATTCGCAATCTTTTACTGGAAAAAGCTCAAGCACTTTTTCAGGATGACACCGGAATCCCGTTCAAATATTTTGATAAGACTAAGTGCAATTTCATCCTTTTTGGTAAATACGAAAAACCCATTTCTGATTTCAGCGAAAATCTGACCCAAGAAGACTTAAAACAAGCCTATAGCAATAAAGACTATGAGCATCAGGAATTACCATTTTCTTTGGGATATCACTGGCACACAAAAAATCAGAATTATATGTTAATTCGAAAAAATTAAGGACAAACATTCACACTGAGTGATTGTGATGGGCATTACCACAGGCATTTGAAGGCTCAATATACAAAAATCTAATAAATGGGAAATGCCCTTTTTCAAAATTTTCTTGCGATATTTATTTGTCTATCTTTGTATGCAAAGTTTCACCAGCAAAATTATGGCAACTCCACAAAACACATCAAAACGTGTTTACTTTCCATATTTGGATGTCGTTCGGTTTATTGCGGCATTTATGATTATCATTTACCACGGTTATGAAGCCTGGCGAGGTTGGTTTGGCGAAATTGGGATTTTATCCGGGGGGACATATACCACACTTTCTCCGGGAGGAAAATTAATTCATCAAATGTTAAAAAACTTTGAGATTGGCGTTGATATCTTTTTTCTTCTAAGTGGATTTTTGATTACTTATATCCTGATTAAAGAAAAAGAACGATTCGGAAAAATCAATATTTTTAATTTTATCGTCCGCCGGACATTACGAATTTGGCCTTTGTATTTTTTATTGATTGCGATTGCACCCTTTATTGTTTCATGGGTTAACGCAGATACCCCAAATTATCTGGCGAACATCCTTTTTGTAAATAATTTTCATGCAATAAATACTACAAAATGGGCATACCCATTTGCACATTTCTGGTCAATTTGCATTGAGGAGCATTTCTACCTAGTGTGGCCTTTTATTATTGCATTTGTTCCGACCAAACATCTGATGAAGATCTTTATCAGCTTAATCATAATTAGCATCGCTTTCCGGATGTACACGGTTATGTCAATGGACAAGCCTTGGTTTACATTATACCTACATACTGTATCGAGAATGGATGTGCTAATTATCGGAGCAATTGGAGCATATTATTATGCCAAAAAACCTTTTGAAATAAATTTAAGCCGGTATTTTAGGATTTTGCTGTGGGTTGTATTGATTAGTGTCTTTTGTCTTGAACCTGTTGTCAACTGGGGATCAGTCTTTCTTGGCGGCTTTAAAAAATTCTTCTACATTGCAATTATCAGCATGCTTTTATTGGATTATAATTTTAATGCGAAATTCCGCCATATACTAAAGCCGAACAGCATTTTCCACTATTTTGGGAAAATATCTTACGGAATTTATATGTATGGAAATATCTTATTGCTTATCATCATGAAAAAAATGATGATGAAATGGGAGATTGATAACCTTTATATATACATGCTTCTGCTCACCGGTTTAACACTTATTATTCCGGCAATTAGTTATGAACTGATTGAACGACCTATTCTCAAACTGAAACGTAAGTTTGCAATGATTAAAACCCAACGATAAGTTCTGTTAATCTTTTATTGTTTTACAATTTTCCGGGTAATGATATTGCCGCTACTCAAATTTAAAATGCACACCATGTAAATACCTGACTGCAGTCCGGAAACATCCAAAGACATGTCATTTCCCGTAGTCTGTTGTTTTAATAATGACTTCCCGCAATAATCAAATAACACGAGTTGGTATCCTTTCGGAGACTGAACAGGTATTTCAAGATTTAAAATATCGCTTACCGGATTGGGGTTAATTTTTATATCATCCAAGCTTAACTGTTGACTCACATTTTGTGAATCGCCCCAAACATATTCCACATATTCCGGATGATCAACATATGGGTTTCTATTGTACTGCCAATCGTAAATGGCATCATTTCGGATCAATTCTTTCTGACTTACCGAGTCATTTTCATGCCAGGTCATAAGCATTTCCAGTGCACCGGGCTTAATCTGTGACCCATCAACCATATCATTGCTGTTAAAGCTTCCGTCTTCACTATAATAACGAGTAGCCATATAAAAATAAATCCGTGCAAAATCGCCTTTGTATTCATCAATTGGCTCAAAAACTGTTTCATTTGTCCATGACAAAGCAGAGCCACCAACTTTGCTACCATTCATACTTGTCCAACTTGCACTGCTTACTTCTCCATAAACCAAATTACTGCGTTGCCCATTTGTATATCCATCGGTAGGAACAAGCTGAACTAAATCAGTGTACATTGGAGATGCATCATTATACCACGATTTTGGCCAGGAATGTTCACGATTGTAGCAGAAGCCTTCGCCCTCATAATTTCCACATTGGTCACTCCCGAAAGTATAATAATAAGCTGGTGTTCCTCCGGGAACATCACTATACATGTCCCATACTAAATTGTTGTTATCCGGTCTGGGGTCGGTATCTTCAAATGCGTCCCACAAATCATCATAGGTTAATGAATTATGATTATCAATAATATTGTGCAGCGCTTGTTGCAAATCTTCTCCATATAGTCCATCAGCAATGTCGTAGTATCCTACCGGTATTTGTGCTGTGGCAAGAATGGCAGACAAAATGCCTGCCATTGTAAAAACAAATCGGTTGTAAATAATGAACATGACTTAATTTTTAATTTCCTTAATCAAATAAATAAATGAGGGGAAATGGTCAGAATATCCTCCCATATACGTATCGCCGACATAAGTTCTCCATGGGTAACCTTTAAATCGACCTTCGCGCTGCGTGAGTTCAGGTTTATTATAAACATGTGACGCATAATATTTATAAGTATCAGGCTCACCTAAGGCTAAACCCTGACTAATAATTAACTGATCAAAAAGATTCCATTTGTCACGATAAGCTCCCGAACCGACACCATCGCGGAAAAGTTGAGCGAATGGATTAAATAAATCACCGGGACTCAAATCTGATTTTTTACGTTTTGTACGTAAATGATCTTTTACTGATTCATTAACTGGATCATCATTAAAGTCTCCCATAACAACAATTTTTGCGTCCTTATCCAAATCCAGCAAACTGTCCACAATTTCACGGGTTCTGTCACCTGCAGCATTACGTTTTGGTCGGCTAACTTTTTCACCTCCACGACGCGAAGGCCAGTGATTTACAATAAAATGCATTTCTTCCCCATCAAACTTTCCTGAAACCAACAAGTGATCTCTGGTTTTATCTTTCTCATCAAAATCAAATTTCAAGCTAATAGATTTATAATCGCTTACTTCAAATACAGATTTACGATACAAAAGCCCCACATCAACACCACGTTCATCCGGTCCGTCAACATGGACATAATCATATCCGTAATTTTTCAATTCTGTTTTATTGATTAGATCCTCAATTACAGTGGCATTTTCAACCTCAGAAACTCCAACAACAGCAGGCGGAAGTTTTGAAAAGTCTGCACCAATTTTCAAAATTACTGAAGATAATCGCTCCAATTTTTCTTCGTAAATTTTTGTATTATAATTTTTATCACCTTCAGGTGTAAATTCGTCGTTGAGAAAAATGTCCGGATCATTAATTGTGTCGAACAAGTTTTCGAGGTTGTAAAAGGCAATTGTACTAACCTTGTATTGCTTTTCCTGAGCGTTTACATTAAATGTGAAAACGACAGCGAGCAGTGCAATTGCAAAAGTGTATAAGCGTTTCATAAGCAAAATATTTTCAATTTTAATTATTTGTCAATCAAATTCCTTGCCATGGATTGGAAAACTCCTTCTTTTAAAGCGTAAGCTGAACGAATTATCACTTTAATCCGGAACAAATTTATCAGAAATTCTGTAAAAACCGAAGCCAAAGGAATCATTTCTACACGCATGGCATCCATTCCGGGTATTTTCAGACGTTCCTCACGATTTTTTTGTGTTAATTCCTGATAGATTCCCAACCAATAATCACGCGGAATTTCGTACCACTCAGCATGTTTGTATGTCCCAACCAATCCGGCTTTATAGATGTACATAGATGCAAACGTGTCAAAACTTCCGGATGACCCGATAAGGGTTTTGGGTTGATGTTTTTCAACAATCGGAATTAATTCTTTCATTTCAGCAGACAGATAATCTCTGATATCAGCGATATTTTGAGTTTTAAGTGGGTCGGAAGGCTGAAACATTAATAATAAGCGGGCAATTCCCAAATCAAAGGATTTTCTGTAATAAACTTTTTCCATACTGGCAATTTGAATTTCATTGCTACCACCACCAATATCAAGTAGCAGACAGGGTTTTTCATCCATAGGGACAGCTTGCCTAACGCCGAGATAAATGAATTCAGCTTCTTGCTCACCGGAAATAATATTGAGTTGATATTTGGTAATTGCTTTTACACGGGAAACAATTTCCTGTTGGTTTTTAGCATTTCGAACGCCGGAGGTTGCAAACACCTGTGTGTTTTCAACATTATATTCCCCAATTATTTTCCGATATTTTGTCAATACTGCCAGAACACGTTGAATTGCCGGTTCAGAAATATTTCCATCAGAAAAACCTTCTACACCAAGTTTAATTGGTTGCTTTTCGGCATGTAGAACTTGCAATTTATGCGGCGCCCAATCAGCAATGCTTAAATTGCAGGTATTCGTTCCTAAGTCGATACTGGCTAGTCTCATCTTAGTTTTTATAACGTATCCACTTCCATAATTCTTTATAGCTCACCTTCTTTCCATACATCAAAATTCCAATCCGATAAATTTTCCCTGATAACCACACCATGAAGATGAAGCTCAGAATTAAGACCGAAAAGGATAATACCAAATCGATAACAGGAACTCCAAACGGAATTCGTACCATCATAACAATTGGCGAGGTAAACGGTATAATTGAGAACCACCATGCCAAACTGCTTTCCGGGCTATTAATGACGGAAAACATCACAATCAATCCCAAAACAAGCGGAAGCGATATTGGCAACATAAACTGCTGAGTGTCTGCCTCGTTATCAACTGCTGCACCAACCGCAGCGAACATTCCGGCATATAACAGATATCCGAAAAGGAAATAGAACAAAAATGCGCCTATCAATAAAGGGAAATTAATGGAAGAAAGTGCGTTTAATGCTTCTTCAATTTTCCCGGAAAACTCATCCTGTATTGGGTTGTTCCCAATTTGTGCATTTGATGACACAAGTTGTTCCATTTGTGGTGATTGCTGAAAGCCTTTTATATCATCCAGCAAAATAAATTGCGCTGCAGTAACAATTCCAAAGGTTAAAATAATCCATAATACAAACTGGGTTAAACCAACCAGTGCGATACCAATAATTTTCCCCATCATTAGTTTAAACGGTTGCACAGAAGAAACGATAATTTCCACAATACGATTGGATTTTTCCTCAATAACACCACGCATTACCTGAGAACCATACATAAATACGAACATATAAATCAGGAATCCGGCAAGATAACCAATAATCATGGCTATTTCAGTGCTGGTACTTTTTTGCTCCCCGTCATCATTGATGATACGAGTTTTTATATCCACATTGGTTTCTACCGCTTTAATCACATTCCGGAGTGCTTCTTTCTCAACACCGAGCTCTTCTCCTTTGATTTGAAGCTTTGCATCTGTTATGTACTTTTCCATGTGATTGAGCATTTCCATCTGAACTGCCAATCCGGGTTGCTTGTACGAATACATCATTGCACTGCTGTGTCCGGTACTAATAATGTTATTCGGAATATAAAGCACTGCATAATAGTCATTTTGTTTCATCAACTCAAGTGCAGCATCCACATCCATACTTTCCAGATATTCGTACTTCAAATATTCGCTGTCCTCAAACTGGTCAACAAACAAGAATGAATCGTCCAGAATTGCAATGGTTTTGTCCTGTGTATCTTTTATCTGAGCCAACCAAATCGGCACAATCATTAAGGCCCCAAATAAAATTGGACCCAAAATAGTCATGATAATAAAAGTTTTCTTTTTTACTCTGCTCAGATATTCACGTCTTATAATAATGCTTGTTCTACCCATGGTTCTGATTATTAATTGGTTTGTCGTTTTCTTCAACTAAAGAGATAAACACAGTATTCATACTTGGGATAATCTGTCTGAAAGATTTCAACTCCCCTTTTGGCAACAAAAATTTAATTAACTCATTGGCGGAAAAATTACTATTCAAACGTTTCAAACGTATGCTTGTTTCTCCGTTCATTGGTGTTGTTTCCAAAATCTCATAATCGGAAGTCATCGCCAAATCGGGATTGGTAAATTCTCCATCAAATATGATTTCATAAATATCCGGCGCATACCGTTTGCGAATGGTATCAATATTTCCCTCAACAACAATTTTTGAGTTGTTAATTAGCGCAATATCGTCGCAAATTTCCTCAACGGAAGACATATTGTGTGTACTAAATATTACGGTTGCTCCTTTATTGCGCAACTCAAGGATTTCATTTTTAAGCAAATTTGCATTAATCGGGTCAAATCCGGAAAAAGGCTCATCAAAAATCAGCAATTCTGGTTCATGTAAAACAGTGGTGATAAATTGTACTTTTTGTGCCATTCCTTTTGACAACTCTTCCACTTTTTTATTCCACCATGATTCAATTCCAAATTTTTCAAACCAGTACTTAAGTCGCTTTGCGGCATCAACACGACTTAACCCTTTGAGTTGTGTCAAATACATGGCTTGCTCTCCAACTTTCATCTTTTTGTAAAGTCCACGTTCTTCAGGCAAATACCCGATATTTCGGATATGCTTTTTATTCAGGGGCTCACCAAGCAGTTCAATGCTTCCCCCATCGGGTGCCGTAATCTGATTTAATATGCGAATAAAACTAGTTTTTCCTGCACCATTGGGACCAAGCAGCCCATAAATACTCCCCTTTGGAACAGACAAACTCACATTGTCCAATGCCTTGTGACCAGAATAATCTTTCATCACATTTTCAGCTCGCAGAATGTAATCCATAATCATTTAAAATTTGACGTGAAAATAATGATAATATGTGTGAAAGTTGTTAATATTTTTATAAAGAATAAAAAAACACATTATTGTCTGTTAAAAACTTAAGATTAACCCGTAAAATTCATGCCATTCCCTTTGTGCAGATTTGAGTTAATAGAAAAATGGGTTGCCGTAAGTTAAAACATTAACCAGCAGTGCCTTATGTTATGACACTTTAAAATCAAAAACTCTGGTATCCCCGATTTTCGGGAATAAATAATGCCGATGTAGAATCAAAGCTGATACAAGAAATAATACCGATTACACA
>CAYOUD010000031.1:0-21482 GCA_964407055.1 uncultured Bacteroidales bacterium
AGATAACAACATTAATCCCCTACTTTTTTTACGATTTATGAATAATTCAGGCTAAGTATTAAAAGCTATATAAAAAAGGATTTTTTATTAAAATCTTTCACTTTCTGTCCCTCAACTGTCCCCCGATAAAATAAAAACCCCTGAAAATCAAAAGATTAACAGAGGTATTTTGTAGCGGGGGTAGGACTTGAACCCACGACCTTTGGGTTATGAGCCCAACGAGCTACCAACTGCTCCACCCCGCAATGTGAGTGCAAAGGTAAAAAACTTATTTTACAAAACAAAATGTATTTTTGAAAATAAAAAAGCCGCTCAATTTTGAACGGCTTAATTAATCTTATTGTGTAATAAGTTATTTTCTTAAAAAGAATGAAATTGGGAGTGTGTACCATGAATTTACGGCTTCACCTCTAAAACGTCCTGGGAACCAATTAGGCATACTTTTAATAACCCGTATTGCTTCAGCATCAAGGCTTGGATGTACAGATTTTGATACAATTACGTCACCAATTGATCCGTTTTCTTTAACTTCAAAACGGACAAATACTTGTCCTTCAACACGTTCTTCTTTTGCTTTACTTGGATATGTTAGGTTTTCTGAAAAGAACTTAACCATTTCTTCATTTCCACCGGGGTACATCGGTGATTCTTCAACAAAAAAGAATATTTCACGGGAAGAAGTACCCACTGAATCAGCCTCGTTTTCATTTGTTGGGTTAGCACAGGTAGCATGAGACTGTAAACTTGCTCCTGTGCTAATAATAAAGATCATTAACACTATTACTGCTATTCGATTCGCTGTTTGGCTCATCATAATCTGGTTTTTAAATGGTTTCCCCTTTGTTTGGCTCATGAAACTTTCGTATACTGATTGTTTCGGTGTGCAAGTAAATAAAAACATCTGATATAACAAAAATTTAATATTAACAATTTGTTGTGAATTAGCGATTTAGCTTGATAAATCAGGGGTATAAACGCATTGGGGTTAGTTTACCAATGTATTATAAATTTGACATTTATCATATTAAGTAAAAAATTATGACTGATAAATGAAATTGAAACGTCGTGGAAATCATTATGTGTTTATTTTTTTTCGCAAAGAATCATTGTCCAGGGAAAAGGACTGCGGATTTCCAGTATCTTAAAATCATGTGAAATGGTTTTGATAAACGATTTTTTACTATAATGTTGAAGATGTCCCGGGGTGTTTCCCAAATTTGCAAGATATTTTAGGCGAAGCATATTTAATACGCGCCAAATTGGTTCACGGGGCACAGAAAATAAATAATAATCGCAGGAAAGGGTTTTCAGCGCTTTAATTGCATCATTGGAATATTCAAGATGTTCGAGCACTTCTGACACCAAACACAGCTTAAATGAGTGGTTATGATAGCGATGTAGCTCGTAAATGCTATCAACATTAAATTTTGCATCCGGCAGTTGTTTTTGTGCCTCTTGAATTAATTTTTCATCGATGTCAAATCCGGTGTAGTCAATCGCTTTAAAACGATTTAAAAGGATAGATGCCAAATGACCCTCCCCACATCCGGCTTCCAGTATTTTGAGTTTTTCCTGATAAGAAATACTGTCAATTAGCTCGGTAAGCGAATTAAAAAAACCGCTCATTAACCGTTTATAAATCGGATTTTTACTGTTGTATTTGTCAAAATAATTACCGGTTATGATGTCTTGTTCCATTTGTCTTTTTTATTGAATTCGAGCAATTTCTCCAAAAGTTTCCGGTTCGTACTAATTAAATCAGCAATAATTCCAATCATTAAAATCAATAAACCTCCGTTCAAAAAAGCGGTGGAAAAGATTAAGGATTGAATATGCCCTTCCCCTCCTTCTTTGAAATAAAAATAAAGGAAACGGACAAATCCTGCAATGCCTGGAATCATAATTAGAATTCCTAGGATGGTAAATACACGAATTGCTTTATAATTGGCATATGCACGGATGATAGTAATTAATTGTTGCGAAATAAAGGAGCATGGATTTTTAAAAAGCCTTGATTTTCTGAGCTGTTTATTGGTTTCTACCGGTACTGAAATTACTTTGGCTTGCAGAAATCCTAATTGTATGACATTTTCTATGGTGTAGGAAAAATCTGTAGCGATATTGATTTTCATTGCGGTTTCCCGACTATATGCCCGAAATCCGCTTACTACATCCTTCACCTCTGTTTTTGATAATTTACGAATAACAAACGAGCCGAATTTTTGCATGCGTTTTTTTAGAAATGAAAAATGGGCAATTGAATCGGTTTGCCGGTCTCCGATAACTACATCAGCTTCTTCATTTAAGATGGGACGTACCAGTTTTTCAATATCTGCACCGGAATATTGATTATCTCCATCTGTATTGACAATAATATCCGCACCAAGCTCCAATGCTTTATGAATTCCGGCTTCGAATGCTTTTGCCAGGCCTTTGTTGTTTTTAAAACGGATAATATGGTTTACCCCAATTGTTTCTGCAAGTTCAGACGTTTTGTCGGTACTACCGTCGTCAACGACCAAAACCTCAATCTCATCGATGCCCTGAATATGCTTGGGCAAATCCATATAAGTAAGATGCAAGGTCTTTTCTTCGTTATAACAGGGTATTTGAATGATGAGTTTCATCGGTATATGTTTTGCGTACGACAAAGCTAATAAAACATTTGATTATTAACAGAATTAATCTGCTTTGAGTATAGAAATGCTGCTAACTTGAGTTGACTCCGGACTAACAATTACTATCCGATTGATGCGTTTATTGTACCAGTTCCATTGTGAACTGACACGAATTAAATATTGCGCATCTGTTGATTCCGGTGAAATATCAAAACTGAATTCTCCAAATTGTTCCCAGGTTTTGAAATATCGCAGTTTCGCTTTTCCTTGAATTTTTTCAAGATTTTTAATGCTTATTAGAACATAATTTCCCTGGGATTTATCAATCGCTGCATCAAAATGGATTTCTTTTCCATTTGTTGTTTTAAGTAATGATTGCTCAATATTTGATGATAGGAAATTCGTATCATATTTTGCCCAGATACTTGGAAGTTTTTTTGTCTCAAAAGCCTTCGGTTTTCCTGATACGGTATCCGTTGAATAACCACTTAAATCAACTTCTGATTGATAATTATTCGCTTTCCATATGGCATAATTTCCGACAATTTTATACGGCGAATAATTTCGATATATATATTCTGCAATTTTATAAAATCTCAGGGTATTTGAAATCCCATCGGTATTGTCCCAATAGGTTTCTGGAATATGAGAATATATCACAAACGGAATATTGTGATTTTTTAGATTTTCAATTTCAGTATCCTGTAATTTTTCTGATGTGATTGCAAGGGAATGGATGAAATAAACCGGCATTTCACGATTTGTCAGATAGTAGGATGCAGGCGTATTTGAAAAATCATAAAAGCCTGTTGAATCCGCTAATTTATTCGTAAAATTTAAAAGCTCACGAATGTTTTCCTTGTAATAATCAGAATTTAAATTAACACGATGAAGCCGTTCATTTCCTGAATAAAGATAATTTGATTTCAATTTTACCTGAACCTTTTCATAAACTAAGTAATCTGATGCCTGTGTTGGATATTTAAACATGATTGCCATAACCGAAATACTGATGAAAAATCCCATAATCCGATGAATCCGCTTCATGCGGAAAAGAAAAAACACCAATCCAATACTGATAATGGCGAAGGAGCTTATAAAGCCATCATGTCCTTCTGCAAAACTATGACGAGTTAATCCCCGTTGTATGTTTGTGAAATAGAATATTGCGAAAATAATTAATGCAATAATCGGCATGGCATTTTCTGAATTCATGTATTTTATACGCTTGATTGTGAGAAATAAAGCAATACCAATTAATATAGGATACAAAACATGATGCAAGTAAAAAATTCGGTCGAATTGATATGCAATGACAGGTAAGCCTCTTCCTTGCGGACTGCTTGCAAAAAAGCTGAGTGTGTTTGAAATGCCTTCTTTTATCGGAAAATTAAAAATGAATTCTAAGCTTATTAAAATCAATAATAATGTGCCATAACATATCGAAAAGGCTTTTAATGGGTGTTTCCATTTTAATATCCCTTTTTTATTAATCCAAATTACGATAATTCCTGCCAGTATTCCGTAAATTCCAAGAATTGCAACATCAGGTTTCCAACCCAATAGAAAAACACTTAGCACTGCAAGCGCAAACCATGATTTTTGATTCGGATTTTTGTAAAGATTGTGTAATGCCAAGGGAATTAAAAGTATCGGAAAGGATGAGATTCCCCAAAATACAGCATTAAAAAATGGAAAGAATAGCAAGGATAGCAATGCAACATAATGATTTCTGCTAAGTTTTAGGACAATGAGAAAGCTTAAATAGTAATAAGCTGAGATCATGATAAAATCATATGCCATGTAGGAAAAACTGTTATCATATCCATTTAAAATAGTGTAAATAACAGGCAAAAAGAAGTCTGAAAGGAGATGAGTGGGCAGAAAATCGGCTACCGGAAATTTCCCGTGCTGAAAAATGCTCATTAATGCATTGGATGAATTGGCAATCTCGAATAAATCGTTTCGTAAAATAAGTTGAATACTGTAACTCGAAAAGACTATTAGTCCCAACGCAAATCCTCTTAAAATTTGCTGATTTAAATAGGAATAACTTGCTTCCCGTTTTTGAAATGTAATTTGGATGAAGCCCATTATTAGCAATAAAAACGAGGCAGCAATCAGAGGATGAATAAAGTGAAGATTATGTTGATTGAAAATCAAAAAGATTTCTTGAGATAACACAAATAGCAAAGGGAAATAAACCAGTTTCCGCAAATTGAAAAAGGCCTTTAATGCTGAAAATTTCAAAATTTCAATGATTGTATAAAGTAAAATCAGCACTGCGGCAAATGAAAGGGCAAAATGTCCAAATAGCAGTTTTCCTAAAAGGATAGTTAGAAATATGGTGATGGAATATGCGCTGATAAATAGCCAAAAATAATCATTAGCTGAGCTGATCTTTTGAAATTTTAATTGTGATTTAATTGGGATAATAATTAGTAAAAATATCAGTATAACTTCTATCAGTAATTGCGTTGCATAAATTTCAACGCCAAAAATTGAGAATCCTAAAAGAAACAAACCAATTATGGAAAGATAATGAATGACAGATAGTTCAGTATTAAATGACTGGAATCGTTGAACGAAAAGTGAATAAAGAATTTTTAGCAGAATATAAATCCCAATTCCTAAAAACAAGGCGTTATAAAATGCAGAAATTCGTGCACCAACATCAATTTGATGCAAAGTGGATATGCCAATCACGCGGTCCTGAAACTGATTCAGTTCAAAGGAAAAATTGTCTAACCAAAAGTGCAAAAAGCCTGCAATGGCAATGAGTAGGGGAAATGCCCATGTTTGCTTAACATTCGTTTTCAGCGGGTTTAACCAATCCTTTAGCACTTTCATTTGCGATTATTTTGTGTTTTCCAGTAAAATAGGATTAATACCATACACATAATCTTTTATCACTTGAAATGACTTAGCGTATTCATCTCCTTTGAACCCGATCAAATCTTCGTAGGAAATAACATGCCGGAATGCTTTTGTAAATTTATCGGATTCTGGTTTATATGTCCAATGCCATTCCTCGTGATTAAATCCTGTTTTTCTATCCTCACCGAAGGGAATATAAACCTGATAAAATCCAAATTTATTGGCATTTTCCTGTAGCCAATCGTACACTTTTTTTCCTTCCCCGGAGTAAAAATATGCATGTTTTATGCTATTTATGTCAATATCTGTTCCCCAGTGATGCCTTGAAATTCCTGGCATAGCGGAGTATTCTAGCACTTTAGCGGTTTTCAAACTGTCTGATAAACTTTGGTCGATATAGGCCATTCCTGTACTACGTTGTCCGGTGAATTTTTGATTCCAAAGATAGCGTTGTATGTAAAAGCTTCGTGTTCCGGATTGTATTGTCAGGTTAATGCCGTCTTTTAATGCGGTCTCTCGCATGTTTAAAAACGCATCGTAAGTTTGCTTTCGCAGATAAACTTCTGGGAAATAGGAAATTGCAGGATCAATTTGTACAAAATCGGGGTGGCTAGCCGGGTCAATCTGTCCGAGAAGCTCTGCTTTCGAAGGATAGTTTTCAGGTTCTAGGTTTGTTTCATCTTGCTGAGAAAACAATCCCATGAGCAAGGCGATAATAAAAAATATCAGCTTCATAATTTCAATAATTTAAGCGCATTTTTAACAATATTTTCTGCCGTTAGACCGTATTTTGCCATCAGCTCCTCGGGCTGTCCTGATTCCCCAAAGCTGTCATTCACTCCCAAAATATACATTTTTGTTGGATATTCCTGAGACAGTACCTCACTGATTGCCGAGCCAAATCCGCCAGTAACTTGATGGGCTTCAGCAGTTAACACAAATTTACATTTTTTTGCTGATTTAATAATTGTATCCTTATCAATGGGTTTGATGGTGTGAAAATTTACCACTTCTGCATGAATATCATATTTTGATTCCAGTATTTCAGCTGCTACCAATGCTTCCCAAGTCATATGTCCGGTAGAAAAAAGTGCGATATCAGTTCCAGATCTCAGAATTTGAGCTTTTCCGAATTCGATTTCTTGGTTTGTATCGGTAAAGTCTGGTACGGCTTCTCGCCCGAAGCGAATATAAACAGGGCCGTCTAACTCCATTGCTATTTGCGTGAGCAGGCTTGCCTGCGTTGCATCGCAAGGAGATAGAACTTGCATATTCGGTAAAACCCGCATGACGGCAATATCTTCCAATGCTTGATGTGTTGCACCGTCTGGGCCGACGGAAATGCCTGCATGAGCACCTCCTATGATAACATGTACATTATTGTAGCAGATGGAAATCCTGATCTGATCCAGATCACGCATGGCGGAGAAAACTGCATAAGTTGAGAAGACTGGTAATTTTCCGGAAAGTGCCATTCCGGCAGCGACTCCTGCAATGTTTTGTTCAGCAATTCCAATGGAAAAAAATCGTTCAGGATAATTTTTAGCAAAGCCGTCCATGCTGACAGAGCTTGTAATATCAGCTCCGAGAGCAATTAAATGCTTATGCTTTTTCCCTGCTTTAACCAGTCCTTCACCAAAACCGGTTCTAGTTGGTTTAAGCTGTTTATATGCCGGCATATTGTTTCAGATTTCTTGTAAAAATACATCAAATCTGGTCATCTGCAAACCATTCTGCATAGGAAGTAGCAGTTTCATATAGTTTTAAGCTGTGAAGTTTAAGATTTTTGGGCAAAGCAGATTGAATTTTTTCTGCAAAATCAACAACCATTAATTCACATGTGGGCTGATAATTCAACATAATGAGTCGGTCAAATAATCCTTTTATTTGATTAATTGGTTGAATATTTTCCGATTTATTTAAAACAACAGAATGGTCATATTTATCAACAATTAAATGCTTAACTAGCTTTTTGAAGTCGCTGAAATCTATTACCATTCCATGTTTAGGACTTGTTGGGTCATCTATAGGTTCACCAATGACGGTGGCATACATGATGTAAGAATGTCCATGCATATTTCTGCATAAGCCGTTGTAATCAAATAAAGCATGAGACATTTCCCAATGAAATCGCTTTGTAACCCTTATTTTTGCCATGTACTATGTTTTCTATTTTAACAAATTGCTATATTGTTTGTTTATTTGATAAAGATAATGCAATGTAAGGTTTTTATTTTTAAGTTTGAAACTGTATTTTTATGCAGATAATTACGTGTCTATGAAAAAATCTGAAGAAATTGTCCAATATACAGCCGATGATGTTAAACGGTATACAGAACTGCTTAAGAATGCATCATATTCTGACGATGATAATTTGAATAAAATTTTGGATTATGTCTTTAAAGATATGGGAAAGCAGATTCGTCCACATCTCGTATTTCTTGCTGCTAAGCTTTTTGGCGATGTTACGGAAAAGACAGATTACGCTGCTGTGCTTGTGCAAACACTTCATACGGCAACATTAATGCATGATGATGTAGTTGATGATGCGAGTTTACGAAGAGAAAAAAAAACAGTGAATGCCAAATGGAGAAACTCAGTTGCTATTTTGGTTGGTGATTATTTATTTTCCAATGCTTTAACTATCGCAACTAAACAGAAAATGTATGATATTTTAGAAATTCTCTCGCCAACTATATCACATTTAAGTATTGGTGAAATTAATCAAATGGAGCTCGCTGGTGGAAAATTGTTTTCGGAGGGAAAATATTACGATATTATTAAACGTAAAACTGCTGTGTTGATTGGTGCATCGACTGAGGTCGGAGCAGTTTCGGTTGGTGTAAATGGTCAGCATCGTGAGATGATTCGTGAGATTGGATTTGAAGCCGGAATTGCATTTCAAATTCAGGATGATATTTTAGATTTTACGGCTGATGGAGTTTTTGGAAAAGCAAAAGGAAAAGACCTAGAGGAAAAGAAAATTACGTTACCCTTGATTTATGCGTTAAATACTGCCCCTCAAAAAGAAAGAGATGCAATAATATCTCGAATTCAAAAAGGTGTAAAACAGAGTGATATTAAGCAAATTGTTGAGTTTATTGAATCCTACGGTGGAATGGTGTATGCTAGAGAAACTATGCAAAAGCATATTGCTAAGGCTGAAGCGCTATTGAATGAGTTGCCTCAAAATGAAGCGAATCAAAGCATGAGAGCCCTGATTCGCTATTTTGCATCGCGTAAAAAATAAATTTTGACTAGAAATATTTTACTTCCTTATCATAAATTCGGCTAAGTAGATTGTTTGACAAACGACTCGCACCAATGCGGAATAATTTATTGTTTAACCATTCTTCACCCAAGATAGCTTTTACAATTGCGTAATATACAATGGCATCTTCAGGAGTGGAAATACCACCTGCAGGTTTAATTCCGGCTTTTTTGCCTGTTTCTTTGTAATAATCTTTAATCGCTTGACACATTGCATAAACTGAAACCGGATCTGCTGATTTTTTATCCTTACCGGTTGAGGTTTTAATGAAATCAGCACCGGCTTTTAAGGATAGAATGCCTGCTTGATAAACTTGTTCAGGAGTTTCCATCAATCCCGATTCTAGAATCACTTTCAAATGTTTTTCACCGATTGCTTGCTTTATGATAGAAATCTCATTCATACAATAAGCAATGTCACCACTGATGAAGCGACCCAGGGAAAGAACAATATCAAGCTCGTCAGCGCCTTTATTCGCTGCAATTTCGCACTCCGCCAGTTTTACTGAGAGATAAGTTTGACTTGATGGAAATCCAGCAGAAACAGCTGCTATGGATAAATTGGCTGCGTGAAGATTTTCTTTTACCGTTTCAACAAATGGGGGATAGATACAAATTGCCGCTACATTGGGCATTTCAGGGAAAAGTGCTGAAAATTTATTGACTTTCTCAACCATCTGAATGATTTTATCATCATAATCAGCAGTGTTCAGTGACGTTAAATCAATTAAATTGAAGATATTTTTCAACGTATCCATATCTTTTACATCGACCTGTTCGAGTGCGTTGTTTATTTCAGCTGCAATTTCCTGTTTACTTAATTTCATTGTATTCATATTTATTGTTTTAATTTAGGATTATTAATATGACGGTTTTTATCCCGTTTTGTTTTCTTTTCAAGACTTTTTTTTAATGCTGTTTCTAAATTAATTCCGGTTTGGTTTGCCAGACAAATCAATATCCAGAAAACATCGCCAAATTCATCTTCCAGTTCATAGTCCAAATCAGATGATTTTGATGATTGTTCGCCGTATTTTCGTGCAAATACACGTGCAAGTTCTCCAATCTCTTCCATGAGAATCGTAAAGTTGGTTAGTTCGTCAAAATAACGAACACCCTTTGTTTGAATCCATTGGTCAACTTGATTTTGGGCTTCCTGAATTGTCATAATCCTGATTTTGATTAAAGATAGTAAATTGCGATGAAGGTGCAAAGCAATTACCGATTTAGCAGATTGTTACATGCATTTATACCATCGAAATTCTTTGTTTGTTATTTGATTGAGCTGTACCACGACTTCTGTATTGGTATTAAAAACTTGATATGCTTTGATAAAAATGTAGTAGTAACCTGGATTTAATCCGATTGTGAAATTCCCATTGATTACCTGGGCACTGTCAGCCAGTGCTGTGTAATTTCCGACGGCATAAGATACCGAATCTTTGTGAATAGCATAGACCATTCCGTTATATGCATTGTATTGCCAGAAACTCTGGTCGAGCGCACAATCAGCTTCGGCAAATTCAATATGACCCTTAACTCCACTTTGAATATTATCGCTGCTGCAACTAAAAAGTATCGCAAGCGATATAAAAAATAAGATAAGGATGATGCGTTTCATTATGTTTTATTTTTAGTATCAATAATAATTGTCACCGGTCCATCATTGCATAATTCGATTTTCATATGTTCCCCGAAATTTCCGGTTTGACATTTTGTTTGACTTAAATTTTCAAGTTCCAAGATAAATGCGTTGTAAAGTGGAATTGCTTTTTCTGGTTTTGCTGCATGCACAAATGATGGTCTGTTTCCTTTTTTAGTTTTTGCGTGTAAGGTAAATTGACTGACGACAAGAAATTCTCCATTCACATCTGAGATGGATAAGTTCATTTTATTGTTCGCATCATCAAAAATACGTAAAGTATAAATTTTATTTGTGAGCCATAGCACGTCATCCTGCGAATCGTTTTCGGATACGCCAAGGAGAATGAATAAACCAGTTCTGATTTGTCCACAAATCTCATCTTTTATGCTTACGTTAGCATGTGTAACTCGTTGAATTACAGTGCGCATAGCGAATTGTGATTTTACTGTTCCACGTGGAACAAATTAAACATCAAGTGTTGTCAGTGAAAACGATTCTACGTCAAAAAGCCCTTTGTCGCCAATTTTTAATTTGGGAATAACGAGTAATGCCATAAATGCCATTGTCATAAATGGAGCTTTCAAACTGCAACCTATTTTAGTTGTCTCTTTTGTAATTGCTTCATAAGCTTTTGCGACGAGTTCGAAATTTTCATTTGACATTAATCCTGCAACGGGGAGGGGCAGGTGATACATTTCCTCACCATCGAAAAGTGCTAATCCGCCTTTTGAATCGATCAGCCGATTAATTACTTTGGCAAGGCTTTCATCATCTGCACCAATTGCAATGATATTGTGCGAATCATGAGCTACTGTTGAAGCGACAGCTCCCTTGCTGATATCAAATCCTTGTATGAATCCCAAACTGGGAGTAGAGTCTGTTTTGTAACGATTAAGTACGACAATTTTATTGATGCCCATTAACGGGTCTGTGTAAACAACACCATTTCTGTTTGGTAATTTGTGCTCAAAATAATCTGTTAATAATGATCCGTCGAATGCTTTAATGATCTTAAATACCTGATTGTTGCTTTGAATTTCTAGCGCTTTTTCAGTAATATGTTCTTCCAATTTAAAGGAGTTAATCGGTTCTGTGTTCGAATTTGGAAAGAGAATCCGATTGTTATCGTAAACTAATTCACCATCAATTGTGCATGATTGTACCATGAAATCGCGCAAATCATCAACTATTATGAAATCTGCTTTATCACCTTCCTGAAGGAGTCCAATATCCAGCTTATAGTGTTTTATTGCATTCATTGATGAAGCTCGGAGTATATTGAAAATATCATGTCCTTTTTGCACAGCTCTAGCGGCAATTCGGTTAATGTGTCCTCGCATTAAATCGTCTGGATGTGAATCGTCAGTACATAACATGCAGTGTTCAGGGTGCGATGATAGTAAGGAATGGAGTTGTTCAAAATTCTTTGCTGCAGATCCTTCCCGAATTTGGATAATCATTCCCTGATTGATTTTTTCTAAGGCTTCATCTAGACTTGCGCATTCGTGGTCTGTACTTATTCCTGTATCGATGTATTTGGTAAGTGAATCACCACTTAATTCTGGTGCATGTCCATCAATTGGTTTTCCGGCTTTAATGGATGCTTTAATTTTTGCTTTTACTTCCTTGTCATCGTAAATAACGCCTGGATAATTCATCATTTCTCCAAGAGCAACAATCTTATCGTGTTGCAAAAGTGATTCAATGTCTTTAGAATCTAAAACTGCTCCCGAGGTTTCAAATCCTGTCGCAGGAACGCAGCTTGGAGCATTGAAATGCATTTTAACAGGGGAGTGGCTTGCATCATTAATCATGTATTCAACCCCGGCTTTTCCGGCTACATTTGCAATTTCGTGAGGATCCGAGACGGTTCCGATGGTTCCATGTTGTATTGCAAGCCTTGAAAATTCAGTGGGATTTAGCATAGAGCTTTCAATATGTACATGGGAATCCACAAAGCCCGGAATGATAAAGTCTGCAAAGTTTTCGTCCTTTTCTTCAACTTTTATAATGCGATTTCCTTCGATTTGGATACTTCCATTAAAAATACGTTTGTTAACAATGTCAACAATTTTGCCGTTAATTTCTTTCATAGTTTTTAAATTGTTTCACGTGGAACATTTAAGCTTATCGTCCAAGATAAACGAGCAAAACGCTTATGTCAGAGGGGGAAACCCCACTGATTCGTGTAGCTTGACCGATGGTTTTTGGTTTTATTTTAATTAATTTTTGTCTTCCTTCCGTTGAAAGCGATTGAATATTTTCATAATCTAGGTTTTCAATTTGTATGTTTTCTAAACGAGACATTTTCTCAGCCAGTAATCTTTCGCGTTCAATATAGCCTTCGTATTTAATTAGTATTTCTGCAGCTTGAATGATTTCATTGCTAATGGATCTGGATTGTATTTCTTTTTCAAGTGGCTCAATTACTATGCGTAAATCTTCAATGTGGACTTGTGGTCGCATGATGATTTTCCGGAGTTTTGTTTTTTGTTGAAGGGGGGATGTGTTAAGTTTTTCTAGTGTTTCATTTATGTACTCGGGTTTGCAGGAAAAGTTGCTTGCAAAATGAATGAAATGGTCACGCAACTCAATTTTATTTTTGAGAGTTTGTATCCGTTCTTCACTAGCCAATCCAATTTTATTTGATAATTCAGTTAGCCGAACATCTGCATTATCCTGACGTAATAAAATTCTGAATTCTGCACGAGAAGTAAACATCCGATAAGGCTCATCCACCCCTTTTGTAATTAAATCATCAATCAAAACGCCGATATACGCTTGGTCTCGATTTAAAGTAAATGCCGGTTTATTATTGACTTTTAGATGGGCATTGATTCCGGCCATAAGGCCTTGAGCCCCCGCTTCTTCATATCCTGTTGTTCCATTTATCTGCCCTGCAAAATATAAATTATCTACGATTTTAGTTTCAAGTGAAGATTTAAGTTGAGTAGGGTCAAAGAAGTCATATTCAATTGCATAACCGGGTCGGAAAATGCGAGCATTTTCAAATCCTTTGATTTTACGAAGTGCTGCCAGTTGATTTTCCCATGGTAGGGAAGAGCTAAAACCGTTTAGATAATATTCTATTGTACTTACGCCTTCCGGTTCTAGAAATAATTGATGTGAATTTTTGTCGGGAAAGGTTTGTAATTTAGTTTCTATACTTGGACAATAGCGAGGACCTATGCTTTGTATGGTTCCGTCGTATAGTGGACTTAGCTCCAAACCTTCACTTAGCTTTGAATGAACCGTTTCATTGGTTTCGCAAATGTAGCATGAGCGTTGTTTTATAAATGGCAAATCGTTATTTTCATGCATAAAAGAAAATGCCTGAATATTTTCATCTCCTTTTTGTTCAGTCAGCTGCGAAAAATCTACGGTTCGACCATCAATTCGCATTGGGGTTCCTGTTTTCATCCGACCAATACGAAATCCGTAAGATTGAATCTGTTGGCTAAGGGCTTTAACCGGAGGTTCTGAAACTCTTCCGCCTTCAATTTTTGTTTGACCAACGTGCATCAATCCGTTAAGAAATGTACCATTGGTGAGGATTACCGTTTGCGCTGAAAAATCAATTCCCCAGGCAGTTTTAACCCCGACAATACGGTTATTTTCTATCTTTAACTCAGTGACTGCATCTTGCCAAAAATCTAAATTTGCTATGTTTTCAAGATAATCGCGCCAGGTTTGACTGAAAATTATTCGATCGCATTGTGCACGCGGTGACCACATTGCCGGACCTTTTGATTGATTTAACATGCGAAATTGAATCATGGATAAGTCGGTAATAATTCCGCTATAACCGCCAAGTGCATCGATTTCACGAACAATCTGTCCCTTGGCAACGCCTCCCATTGCAGGATTACAGGACATCTGAGCGATTTTGTTCATGTCCATTGTAATTAACAGCGTTTCTGATCCCATATTCGCAGCAGCAGCAGCAGCTTCACAGCCCGCATGACCTGCACCTACAACAATTACATCATATTTTGGGAGTAAATTCATTCTGCCATTTTTTGCAAAGTTAATGCTTTCTGTGAATTTAACTTGCATTCTATCGGGAGTTTAAAAGCCTATGCCGATAACAAGTATATCATCGGTTTGTTCTAATTTCCCTTTGTGACGAAGATGTTCCTTCGTAAGTACATTAGCCATGTTTACCTCATTATTTTTAAGATTAGATTGAATCAAGCTTGTGAAATTTTTAAAGCGATAAGTTTTTTGTGATATCTCGCCCAATTGATCATAATAGCCGTCTGAGGTCATAATAATCCAATCCCCTGCTTGCATTTCCAGTGCATGGGTTTTTATTTCTGAAGTTAAGCTTGACTTTTTCCCGATTACCGTTAATTTATCTTTAGTAATATGAACGGACTTTTGTCGATAATGCGCCATTTCAATTTGTTTTTGACTTATGAAAAATACTGCGGCAGTGAAGGATTCGTCGTAAGCATCTTTTGAGTTGGACATGTTTTCCCATTCCTTTAATACGTTTGACAATAATTCTGACGGTTGTATATCTTCATGATGCTGTAACTCTCGGTGAAATAAATTCAAGGCTGTTAGGGAGATAAATCCGCCGGGAATTCCGTGCCCCGTGGCATCTCCGAGAATTATATAGATACCGTTTTGATGGGCTCTGATTAAATAAAAATCTCCACCAACTTTATCTTTGGGCTTATCGATTATGAAATGTTTAAATCCATTATTATCCAATAGTTTCGGTGACGAAAACATCAATTTTTCTTTCACAAAGCGTCCATAACTCAGACCTTCATTGATGGTATTCTGTTTTTGTTTTAACGCTAAATTTGTTTTTTTCCGGTATCGGTTTATTTGCATTGATAATCCGAGTAAAATCAATAGAAAAATCCCACCAAATCCGATGTAAAGCAGCATCTGGTTTCGTTTCCGAATGGTTTCATTCTGTATCGAGTTAATTTGCTTTAGTTTTTCATTGTCATATTTTTCCTGAATATCTGATAAAAGTACATGCATACTTTCAATATCAATGCTATCCTGCAGCATTTGATAAGTTTCCAAATCAATTAATGCCGCTTTGTGATTTCCGAGTTCAAGCTGGGTTTGATATCTTAAAAAATAATAGGATGCTTCACTTTGCTTGTTTTCGATTTGTTGGTAATAGTATTTTGCTTTGTTCAGATATAGCAAAGCAGTATGTGCATCGTTTTCTTCTAGATAGAGCTCTGCCAGTGTTTTTAAGATGACTGCATGATGATATGGATGGTCCAGAGTATCCAGTAAACTGAAACTTTTTTCGTACAACTTAATGGCTTTTGTGCGATTTCCCTGCGCATAATATGCATAAGCAAAATTTGGATAAACGGTAGTGTAAAAGTCATGATGTTCAGGTACCAAACGTAACATATCGGTACATTCCTGATAATAATGAATTGCTGTTTTCGGATTGCCTGCTGCATTATGAATGTTCCCAATATTATTCAGTGTATAAAGTATGCGGAGTGTATCATGATATTCTTTACTGAAGCGCAAGGATAACTCATACCATTCCAACGCTTTGTCTGAATTGTCAGCTATCCGGTTTAGCACTCCGAGATTATTTGTGCTATGAATTAAAACATACGCATTATGGCAGGTTTTTGCACAGCGGTAAGCATCATGATAATGAGTAAATGCATTTTTATATTCCGATTTGGCTTGTGATAAAATGCCCTTCCCAAAAATGATGATACAAAATGCACAGGAATCATTCAATGGTTTTGCCAGATTTTCTGCCTTTCTGATACATTGTGCACTTAATGTATTGTCATTTCCGGCAAATTGTTCGGCATGTTTTATTAGTTGTTCAATTTGAGTTTCAACCCCATCAATTTGCTCAATTTCGTTAAAAAGACTATCAATATTCTGTGCGCAAATACTGACGGTAGAAAGGATTGCAATAGTAATTAATATCAGATATTTCAAAACGCTTTATTTTGGTTTGTTTAAAGTTACAAAATAATAATACTACTTTTGCTAAAATAAGCGATAAAAAACATGAAGTATTCTTTACGAATTGTAATACTTGTTTTGCCGTTTTTATTAATGGTTAAGCTTTCTAGGGCTCAATTTTCTGATTCTGTGTTTTTTGAGCCAAACCAAATACATCAATCCGGCAGTTTGCATCTTGGTTTCAACGGGTTGGGATACTTCATCAATCAGGAATATTTTAATCCTATGGGGAATTCTTATACCATGGCAGGATATCACGTTGCGCCGGTTTTAAAATATCAGCTCAGCGAAAAAATTCGGATATCTGCGGGTGGCTTTTTACTGAATTCACTCGGTAGAAATGAGTTGCTCGAAGTAAGTCCGGTTTTTCAGTTTAGCTATGCGCCTTTTGGAAATTTCACTTTGCAGTTTGGAACAATCTCGGGCGGTTTATCACATGGTTTACCAGAGCAGGTATATTCTTATTCACAAGCTCTAACACAAAGTAATGAGGAGGGGATAAGAGCATTATACCGCAATGATCGTTTGTTTTTTGATGTATGGTTGGATTGGCGTTATTTGACTTTTCCAAAGGATACTGAGACAGAGCGGATTTTTGGAGGATATCATATTAATTGGAATCATGCGATAGGTACGAATTTTAAAATGCATTATTATACACAAATGGTAGCCTATCATAATGGAGGTCAGGATTTAGCGATTTATCATAAGGTGCAAACCTATTTGAATCTTGTGAATGGTTTTCAATTCACGGCCAAACTGAATCATGAGCTTTCTGTTTCGAATAAAAGCTTTTATGTACAGTTTTATAATACAATTCCCAGGCAAAATTTTCCCTATAATATGGGCTTCGGCTTTGCATCCGAAATGCAGGCGAAATGGAAATTTTTGGAAGGAAAGTTTGGATATTGGTACGGAAATCGATTTTATAATCCGTTGGGTGAGTTTCAGTTTAGTTCAGTTTCTCAGAAATCAAATTTTGTGTTAGAACCCTATCGTCATGTTTTTTATTCTCACGTGAAAATTGAAGAAGAGGTGTATCCCGGTTTTTATGTGGGGTTACGAACAGGTGCCTATTTAAGCAAAAATCTCAACAGTCAGGATTTTTACATCGGTATTCTAATGCGTTTTAATCATGACTTTTTAATTAATAAATGAATTGTATAATATCGCACTATTAATTATTTTCGCCTTTAAATAATTACTATCAAAATGAAATATAAATACATTTGGATTTTTATAATACCATTTCTTCTCCTTGTGGCTTGCAATAATAAGGAGCGAAAGGAAGTGACAATTATTTATGGCAATGGCGATCCGCAAAAAATTGAGTATTGTCATTATCAAGGAAATAATCGCATTGTAACCAAAGTAGAATACTATTATCCAAACGGAAATCTTGAAAGTGAATATGAGTTTAAAGACGGAAAAAAGCATGGCAAGCAAATATTTTACTATAAGCATGGCAATGTTGAATTTGAGGAAAATTATGAAAATGGTAAGTTAAATGGTAAAAGCACTCAGTATTATGTTACCGGCGACCTCAGTTATGAAGCATCTTATAAAGATGATTTGCCGCACGGAGAATGGAAATATTATGATGAAAATGGAGAATTGTATTTAACACAAAAGTTTGAAAATGGGACACTTATCGAATAATTTAGTTGTATTAGGAATTGTGGCAATGATTGGAATTAACTTCTCCTGTTCCCATAATGCAAGTACCGGGAGTGAGACAGTAATGGTCGATACTTTAGGCGGTCAATATGAGCGGATAATTGTTGATTATTTTGGTGATACAGCGGTGAAAACCATCCATTATCAGGAGGATAGTCTGAATTATTTAGAGATAAAATATCACTCCAACGGAGAAAAATATATAGAAGGTTGGATAAAAGACGGACAACGGGAAGGAGAGTGGTTTTCATGGTATCCAAATGGAGTGCTCTGGAGTTACGGAGCATATATTGAAGGAAAACGAAACGGCTATTCTGAGGCGTATTACGAAAACGGGACAATTCGCATAAAACAACAGTATTACGAAGGAGTTCCGGATGGCACATGGTTTTTTTATTCGGATAACGGAGACGCTATCCTAGAGGTTGTGTATGATAAAGGGGAAAAATTGTCGGAAACTCGTTACTAACAATCCGCCTAAAAATGTCACATAAACAAACAAAAACACAAATCTTTCCTTAAATTTGCAACATATTTATTGTATTACTGTTAATCTTTAATGAATATGGAACTTAATAAAAATAATGTAAGCAAAGCTTTGGCGGAAGTCCTGTATCCCGGGAATGCCAAAGATATTATTAGCTTAGAGATGATCGAAAACCTGCAAATTGAAGGTAAAAAAGTTAGTTTTGATTTGGTTTTTGAAAAAGATACCGACCCATTTATCGCCTCAATGAAAAAGGCTTGTGTGAAAATTCTGGAATCTGCTTTTGGTGAAGACAACATTGAAATCAAAGGAAATGTTCAGGCGAAAAGCAAAGCTATTACAAAAGAGGCCGAAATTCATGCAGGACAACCCGAAACCGGTACCAAACAGGTTAAAAACATGATTGCTGTTGCATCCGGAAAAGGTGGAGTCGGCAAATCAACCGTGGCTGTCAATATGGCAATTGCATTGGCACAACACGGGTATAAAGTTGGTTTGCTTGACGCGGATATTTTTGGACCCAGTATTCCTAAAATGTTTGGTTTAGAAAACGAAAAACCTCGTGGAAAACAAGAAAATGGCAAGGAATGGATTTTACCTATGGAAAAATTCGGTGTTAAAATGTTGTCCATCGGATTTTTTGTTGACCCCGATTCTGCGCTTGTTTGGCGTGGTGCAATGGCAACTAACGCTTTAAAACAGCTTATAAATGATGCTGCATGGGGTGAACTTGATTATTTAATTTTCGACTTACCTCCGGGAACCAGTGATATTCACCTGACATTAGTACAAACTGTATCCGTAACCGGTGCCGTGATTGTTTCCACACCTCAGGAAGTTGCTTTGGCAGATGCTCGTAAGGGAATTTCAATGTTCAAAACCAAAGGAATTGATGTTCCGATTCTCGGACTCATTGAAAATATGTCCTGGTTTACACCCGAAGAGTTGCCGAATAACAAATATTATCTGTTCGGAAAAGACGGATGTAAAAAATTGTCTGCAGAAATGAATATCCCCTTACTGGGTCAAATTCCACTCGTTCAGAGTATTCGTGAAGGTGGCGACGAAGGGAAACCAGCCAGTATGAAACTGAATTCTATCACCGGAAAAGCATTTGAAAAAGCTGCTATTGCTATGATAGAGCAAGTAGATGTTCGTAATAAGACCATGGACCCAACAAAAGTTGTAGAAATTAAACATAAATAATAGACTGATGGTAGAAATTAAAAAACGTATTGCGAAGTCAATCGAAGAAGTGCGCCCGTATTTACAAGCTGATGGAGGCGATATATCACTGGTAAATATTACCGATGATTTTGTTGTCGAAGTAAAATTGCTTGGTGCATGCGGTTCATGTCCGTTCAGCGTTCAAACGCTTAAACTTGGCGTAGAAGAAAAACTTAAACAAGATGTTCCGGAAGTAAAAGAAGTTGTTTCCGTTTAATCTTTAGCATCTATCAAGGAATGGAATTATTCCCTGATAGATGTACTTTTTATGCATCGTATATTGTACATATCGTATGACGGAATGACTGATCCGCTCGGACAATCTCAGGTGATACCTTATTTGATTGGGCTTAGTAAAGCAGGATATGAGTTTCATATTCTGTCAGCTGAAAAACCGGATGCATATGCCAGACATCAAACCGAAATAGCAACTTTGCTTGCTGAGCATAATATCCATTGGCATCCCATCGAATATACAAAAAAGCCGCCCTTAATTTCAACGATGCGCGATATTCATACGATGAAACATCTGGCAAATGACCTGCATCAGCGATACCATTTTTCGATGACACATTGTCGGAGTTATATTAGCGCATTTGTCGGTATGATGCTGAAAAAATCACATCTGGTTCCTTTCCTTTTTGATATGAGAGGGTTTTATCCTGATGAGAGGGTTGACGGAGGTTTGTGGAAACAGTCAAATCCTGTTTTTAAAGCAGTGTATCGGTATTTTAAACGGAAAGAGCGGCATTTTTTCAACGGGTGTGATCATTTAATCTCTTTGACAGAAAACGGAAAAGAAACCATTAATGCCTTAAATTTTAAAAATCTCGAAACCGATGATATAACTGTTATTCCTTGTTGTGCCGATTTAGAACATTTCAATCCAGAGCAGGTTAATAATTCACAAATTAGCACATACCGTAAAAATCTCAACTTCCGGGAAAACGATTTTGTATTAACCTATCTCGGTTCAATAGGAACTTGGTATATGCCTGAGGAAATGCTTGATTTCTTTGCCGAATTGTTGAAATCAAAACCCCAAAGTAAATTTCTGATTATCACTAAAGATGATACAGTATCGATGCAAGCACTTGCTGAAAAAAAACAAATTCCATCGGGGAAGATTGTGTTTATATCGGCAAGTAGAGCTGAGGTGCCCATTTTGCTTAAACTGACCTCTGTTTCTTTGTTTTTTATTAAACCGGTATTTTCGAAAAAAGCATCTTCTCCAACAAAATTAGCTGAGTTGCTGGCAATGGGAGTTCCGGTTGTATGCAATGGCAATGTCGGTGATATTGACCGTATTGTTGAGAAACATAAGGCGGGGCTGGTATTGCATGATTTTAGATCGGAAACTTATCGTGATATCATAAATCAATTTCCGGAGCTTTTGCAATCTAACCCAAATCATTTAAGACAGGTTGCAAATGATTTATTTTCCTTAACAGAAGGAGTTGACAGATATCAAAAAGTGTATCAAAAACTTACTCATTCAAAATAGTTTTTAATTTAGCCCGGAAAATTCATGCCATTCCCTTTGTGCAGATTTGAATCATCTAAACCCGCAGTCATATTTTTATATTACAAGGGTTTAGATGGTTTGAAGATGTGCAAAGATAATGGCAAGCATTACCCCAAATTTGAGTTAGTAGAAAAATGGGCTGCAGCAAGTTAAAGCATTAATCAACAGCACCTTATGTTA
>CAYOUD010000032.1:0-21292 GCA_964407055.1 uncultured Bacteroidales bacterium
TCAAGGTCTTGCTAAATGATGGTACACGCATAGGAAGGTTGATGCTTTGAGTTAAGAAATTAAAAGTTTGATTTGTGTGTGGAAAAATTCTCAGGGAAAAGGCACAAAACTCACCAGAAAACTTTGTCTTAGACACAAAAAAATACATCTACTACTTGAACTTGATAACTTGGAATTTGAGAAAGTCTGCTTAGAATGGCTATTTATAAACAAAGTAAAAGCACTCAATGTCGCTGGTAATAGGGCGTCTCAGTCTCCCGGGATATATGATGTTGCCTTTGATAAATTTGTTGCGCTTTTCTCAAAATTAGGACAATAATTATGATGAACTTTTGTTTTATAGTTTAACACTAAAGACTTATCTTTGCAAAATGATTTTAAATAAACTAAAATATCTCGTGGGTTTATTATTGGTTCTTAGCATGGGATCATGTAGTGAGTATCAGAAACTACTCAAGTCGGATGATTACGAATTGAAATACACCCGTGCGATTGAGTATTACGCTGAAGAAGATTACTATAGAGCGGAAAATCTATTCGAAGAATTAATGAATATTTATAAAGGGACCAGCCGTGCTGAAGAAATTCATTATTATTATTCGTATTGTTTATACTCACAGGGAGAGTTGTCTTTAGCGGCCTATCATTTTAGAAAATTCGCACGTACTTATCCAAATTCTGAACATAGAATGGATGCTGAATTTCGGGCGGCTGTTTGTTTTTCTGAGGTGTCTCCAAAACCCTCACTTGATCAGGCATTTACTGAAAGAGGAATTGAAGCATTTCAGGATTTTCTTGAAAAATATCAGGATACAGAATATCGGGATACGGTGAATGAACTGGTAGCTAAATTGCATCATAAGCTTGAAGTCAAAGCATATGACAATGCTTATTTATATTATAAAATTGGCGAATATAAATCTGCAATTACAGCATTAAATAACTCAATTGAAGATTATCCAGATTCACAGTTTAACGAAGATGCTCTCTTTTATATCGTGAAATCTTCATATCTTTTGGCTGAAGGAAGTGTTCAGAAAAAAATGAAAGCGCGTTATGAAAATACAATAACAGCATATTATCGGTTGAAGGATGATTACCCAGATTCTGAGTATATTCCCGAAGCGACTAGGATAAAAGATAAAGTTGAAAATATTTTAGAACAATAAATTAAATTAATTTCTATGGATTTTAAAAAATCACAAGCCTCTTCAACAATTGAGACGCTGGATGTCAATCAATTGGCAGCCGGTGCAAGCAATGTGTATGAGGCAATTGTTGTTTGCGCTAAACGTGCAAATCAAATTAGCGTTGATGTTAAACAGGAATTAAGTCAAAAGCTTGAAGAATTTGCCAATTATACAGATAACTTGGAAGAGGTGTTTGACAATCGTGAGCAAATTGAAATCAGTCGTTTTTATGAAAGACTTCCGAAACCAACATTACTTGGGCTTGAAGAGTTCCTAAATGGGGAGGTGTATTTTCGTAATCCTGAATTAGACGAATTCTCCGAAAAAAGTGAGTCTGAAAAATAAAAAAATATTACTCGGAATAACTGGTAGCATTTCTGCCTATAAAGCGGCTTATTTAACACGTTTGCTTGTTAATGAAGGTGCAGAGGTTCAGGTTGTTATGACTGTATTTGCTGCTGAGTTTATCACTCCTTTGACCTTGTCAACGCTTTCTCAACATCCTGTTAAGATGGCGACTCACGATAAAGAAACAGGGGAATGGGACTCGCATGTTGAAATGGGAAATTGGGCTGATTTGATGCTGATTGCGCCTGCATCCTTAAATACGATGGGCAAAATGGCACATGGTATTGCTGATAATTTGCTTGTTACAACTTATATGGCTGCAAAATGTCCGGTTATCATTGCTCCGGCAATGGATTTGGATATGTATAAACATCCTGCGAATGTTGAAAACATGAACATTCTCAAAGAAAGAGGATGTCATTTTATTGAGCCCGGCGAAGGTGAACTTGCGAGCGGTTTGTGTGGTAAAGGACGACTCGCTGAACCGGAAGCGATTATTCGTGAGTTGAATGCCTTTTTCGAAAAAAAACAATCGCTGCAAAAAAAAACATTTCTCGTAACCGCAGGTCCAACATATGAAAAAATTGATCCGGTTCGTTTCATCGGAAACTTTTCTAGTGGAAAAATGGGCTTTGCAATTGCAGAAAAACTTGCAGAGCACGGTGGAAATGTCGTTTTAGTAACCGGTCCAACTGCTTTGAAACTTCAAAATCAATCAATTCAGCGTATTGATGTGAAATCTGCAAGCGAAATGTTCGAGGTATGTATGCAGCATTTTCCCAAGAGTAACGCTGCAATTATGAGCGCTGCTGTTGCTGATTTTACACCAGTTAAAGTAGATGATGAAAAGATTAAGCGAGGAAAGCAAAAACAACGTCTCGAACTAACGCCAACCAAAGATATAGCAGCGGAGCTAGGGAAAATCAAAAAGAAATCTCAATTATTAGTGGGTTTTGCATTGGAAACAAAAAATGAAACCCAAAATGCTGCTGAAAAGATTGAAAATAAAAACTTAGACTTTATTGTTCTGAACTCCTTGAATGACAAAGGGGCAGGATTTAATCATGATACAAATAAAGTGAGTTTTATTGATAAATCCGGAGAAATTATTAAATTTAAGCTCAAATCGAAAAATGAAGTCGCCATTGATATCGTTAATAAGATAATGAAAGATATCAAAACGATAAAATAATGAAAAGAATTTTGACGATAGGCATTGCGGTACTTTTTGCACTCAATTTGAATGCACAAGAGCTTGATTGCCGTGTACAGATGTCGTATTCAGCTATTCAGGAAACCAGTAACAGGGAAATGTTCCAGGAAATGCAAACGGCTGTGTACGAATTTATGAATAATACCGTTTGGACTAATCATGTTTTTAAGCAAGATGAACGGATTGAATGTAATGTAATGATTACCCTTTCCGAGCGAATTTCTGCCGATGAATTTAGAGGCTCAATTCAGGTTCAGTCATCCCGGACAATTTTTAATACTTCTTATAAAAGCCCTGTTTTTAAGCACGTTGATCAGGATTTTCGCATTCGCTATGTTCAATATGAACCCATTGAGTTTAATATCAATACCCACCAGTCAAATTTTGCTTCAGTGCTTGCTTATTATGCTTACATTATTATCGGAATGGATTATGACACTTATGGTTTAAATTCCGGAAATGAATTCTTTTCAAAAGCAGAACAAATTGTGCAAAATGCGCAAAATGCACAGGAGACAGGATGGAAAGCATATGAAAGTCTTAAGAATAGATATTGGCTTGTGGAAAATTTAATGAATGATGCTTATTCTTCTCTGCGGGAAACCATGTATATGTACCATCGTCAGGGATTAGACAGAATGTCTGATAAACTTGAAAACGGGAGAACTGCCATTGAAGAATCCATAGAAAATTTGAAGAGCGTGCACAATCGTAAACCGGGTTCTTTCTTGATGTCTGTTTTTGTAGATACTAAATCAGACGAAATTGTCAATATATTTAAAGAAGCTTTCCCCGACCAAAAAAATCGCGTGATTCGTATCATGAAAGATATTGACCCCGCAAATGCATCAAAATATGATGGCATTATGAAAGACGATTAGCTATGCTGAATTGGTTGAAAATTCAAAATTATTTATTGCTCAATCATTTGGGTATTCATTTTCCCGATGGCTTTATAAGTATTACCGGAGAAACCGGTGCTGGAAAATCTGTGTTTATTGGCGCAGTTTTATTGCTTACAGGAAAGCGCGCAGACACTTCTGTATTGCTTGATAAATCAAGAAAATCCGTAATTGAAGCTGGGTTTGATATCAGCAAACTAAAACTTGAGACGTTTTTTAAAACTCATGATTTAGATTATAATACTGAGTGTATTTTGCGCCGCGAAATCACAGGACAGGGAAAATCCAGAGCATTTATTAATGATACCCCTGTTCGTTTAGACCAATTGCAGACACTTTCAGAATATTTGATTGATATTCATTCACAGCATCAAAGTTTAAAACTTGGACAACAAGATTTTCAGCGCAGTATTTTGGATTCTGTCGCATCGTTACAATCAGAATTAGGCAAGTACCGCAGGCAATTCCTCAGGTATAGGGATGTTAAAAAAACGCTGAATAAATTGCAGGAAGCTCACAAGAAAGCACACGAAGAAAAAGATTATCTTGAATTTCAATTCATTCAACTTCAGGAAGCGCAATTAAAAGAAAATGAACTACAGGCACTCGAGGATGATGAACGGCTTTTGTCAAATGCAGAAGAAATAAAATCTGCACTTGTTTCAGGCTTAGATTCCTTACAAGGCGATGAAATTTCCGGGCTTGAAGCAATTCGACAATTTGAGGCAGCATTAGGGCAGATTGTAAACCATTTTCCCAAAGCTGAAAAGTATATCACGAGATTACAGTCAACACGAATTGAACTTGCAGATATTCTCGATTCCTGTCAACAGGATGCCGATAATATAGAATATGACCCTCAGCGTTTGCTCGAAGTGCAAGCGCGTATTAATTTATTGAACGCATTATTGCAAAAACACAATGCAGAGGATACAAATGAGCTGATTCAAATACGTGATGAGATTGATTTAAAATTACAACAATTCCAATCTGACGATGGACGAATCGAAGGATTGAAACAATCACAAAAAGCACACTTCGAACAGCTTATCAAAATAGGAAAGGGGCTCACTGAAAAACGAAAGCTAGCAGTTCCTTCGCTTGAGAAAAAGCTGCGAAAAATGCTCGGTGATTTGGGTATGCCCCAAGCGCAATTTTCTGTGGAAATTCATTCCCTGGATGTACCGACTCAGGATGGGTTTGATGAAATACGTTTTCTGTTTTCTGCAAATCCTGATATGCCGGCTCAAAATATTCAAAAAGTTGCTTCAGGAGGAGAATTGTCTCGTTTGATGCTTTGTTTGAAATCGATTGTTGCTGAATATTTACATCTGCCTAGTATCATTTTCGATGAAATTGATACAGGAGTCTCCGGAGAAATTGCGGGACGTATGGGTGAAATGATGAAAGCGTTAAGCAAAAATTCTCAGGTTATCAGTATTACACATTTGCCGCAAGTGGCAGCACTCGGAGTTGCTCATTATCATGTCGTTAAAGCGGTTGAAAACAAACAAACTCGTGTGCAAATATTGAAGTTGTCAGATGAGGATAGAATTCGTGAAATTGCGCGCATGTCATCCGGAAAACATTTGACCGAAACGGCATTGCAGCATGCCAAAGATTTACTGAATATCAAAACTTAAGTCCTGCACTAATCGTTAACGTATTTGCTGCAGCATTCCGATTTCTGAATACATGCGAAACACCGTATTCATATCGGACATCAAAACTAAAAAGAGTTAATCCAAGTCCTGCACCAACACATAGCCCCAAGCTTAAATCACGAAATTCATCAACCATCACTTCCGGGTTATCAGTATTTAATATATAAGTAAAATTAGGGCCTGTATAAATTCGTGCCCCCAGTGCTTGAATCCCAAACATGACCGGAACTTTTAACGCACGGTAATCAACTTTGTTTAAAATTGTGTCGTAATTATTCTGTAAGTCCTCTAAATACACACTGCTTAAGCCTTGTTGCGTAATGAAAACTCCAGACATGATAAACACGGTGCTTTTTGATTGTATCCAAATCCCGCCTTCAACACCGGTTCTAAATTGATCTGTTTCAATCATTGGTTCATTCGTTAGGCTTGTCAGGTTCAAACCGACTTGTGGCATCACATAGATCCCTGTTTTGTCTGATTGCCCAAAACTCCTACTTGATAACATGAGGGATGTTAAAATCACTATGACTGAAAATATCTTTATCGCTCTCATATCGGCTTCTTTTGATTTGACATACATCAAAAATCTCGCCAAAAATACATAAGTTTTTCGGTTTTTGAAAAATAAGCAATTCTTTGGTTTCATAACTCCCTGAAAAAGCTTATTTTTGTAAGACGATAAAAATAGATAATAATGGGATTTTTGAATGTAGTAACCAATATTTTTGGTGCAAAAGCTGACCGAGATTTAAAAGAAGTTCAACCAATTGTTGAAAAAATACTTGCTGTCTATAAACCGCTTAGCAATATCTCGAATGACGATTTGCGGGTAATGACCAGTGATTTAAGGCAACGTATTCAGGATTCGTTTCTTGAAGAGCGGGTGAAAATCAAAGAATTAAAAGCACTTGCAGAAGAAAAAGACATATACGAGCGTGAGGATATTTATGAAGAAGTTGATGTGATTGAACAAAAAATTGACGATAACATCGAAGATGCTTTGGATGAAATTCTGCCCGAAGCATTTGCTGTTATGCGCGAAACTGCGCGTCGTTTTAAAGAAAATGAAGAAATTGTTGTTACCGCAAATGATTTTGATCGTGATTTAGCCGCTACTAAAGATTTTGTTGAGATTCGCGGAGATAAAGCGGTTTATTTTAACCATTGGATTGCAGGAGGTACAGAGATTGTCTGGGATATGGTGCATTATGAAGTGCAGTTGATCGGTGGAATTACTTTGCACAAAGGGCGTATCGCAGAGATGGCTACAGGGGAAGGTAAAACGCTTGTGGCAACACTTCCTATTTTTCTCAATGCCCTTACCGGACGTGGTGTGCATCTTGTCACAGTTAATGATTACCTCGCAAAACGTGATGCGGAATGGATGGGTCCAATGTATGAATTTCATGGTTTGAGTGTGGATTGTATTGACAAACATGACCCTAATTCACCGGAGCGTAGAAAAGCTTACGAGAGTGATATTACCTTTGGTACAAATAATGAATTTGGTTTCGATTATTTGAGAGATAATATGGCAATTAGCCTAGAAGATCAGGTGCAACGCAAACACAATTTTTCGATTGTCGATGAGGTTGACTCTGTCCTTATTGATGATGCCAGAACCCCTTTGATTATTTCCGGACCAACTTCAAAAGCCAATGATCAACTTTTTGATGAGTTTAAAGATCTTGTTCGACGCTTGTATTCATCTCAGCGGACACTCGCTACCAACTTGTTGAATGAAGCTAAAAAATTTATTGCCGAAGAGGATACCGAAAAAGGGGGATTCAAATTGCTACAGGCATTTAAAGCATTGCCAAAATATAATCCTTTAATTAAATTTTTGAGTCAGGAAGGAAATAAACTCTTGCTTCAAAAAACTGAAAACACCTACATGGCTGACAATAATAAGCACATGCACAAAGTGACTGATGCGCTTTATTTTATTATTGATGAGAAACAAAATTCTGTTGAAATTACCGATAAAGGATATGAAATCCTTGCTCAATCCGGAGAAGATTCTTCTTTCTTTATTTTACCCGATATCGGAACTGAAATTGCCAAATTAGAAGAATCGTACTCCGATCCAAAAGAAATTGCGCTAAAGAAATCAGAAATGATTACAGATTTTTCCTTGAAATCGGAGCGTGTTCATACAATTAATCAGCTTCTAAAGGCTTATACCTTGTTTGAAAAAGATGTGGAATATGTTGTCATTGACAATAAAGTGAAAATTGTTGATGAACAAACGGGTCGTATTATGGAAGGGCGAAGGTATTCCGACGGATTACACCAAGCAATAGAGGCAAAAGAAAATGTGAAAGTTGAGGCTGCTACTCAAACACATGCGACCATTACATTGCAAAATTTCTTTCGCATGTATCATAAACTTTCCGGGATGACTGGAACCGCTGAAACAGAAGCAGGAGAATTTTGGGATATTTATGAATTGGATGTTGTGGTAATCCCCACAAACCGACCAATTGTCAGAGATGACAAACAAGATTTGGTCTATAAAACAAAACGCGAAAAATATCAGTCTTGTATTGATCAGATTGTAGATCTTACTAATGCAGGGAGGCCTGTGCTGGTTGGTACAACTGCAGTTGATGTTTCTGAGCTGCTGAGTCGTATGCTAACCCGTAAAGGAATTCAGCATAATGTCTTAAATGCAAAATTACATAAGCGCGAGGCGGATATCATTGCTGAAGCAGGACACAAATCGGCAGTGACCATTGCAACAAATATGGCAGGTCGTGGTACAGACATCAAATTAAGCAAAGAAGTAATTCAAGCTGGAGGACTTGCAATTCTCGGTACAGAACGTCATGATTCACGGCGTGTTGACAGACAGTTAAGGGGTCGTGCCGGTCGTCAGGGTGATCCGGGAAGCTCACAGTTTTTCGTGTCGCTTGAGGATAATTTGATGCGTTTGTTCGGTTCAGAACGAATTGCCAAATTGATGGATAGGATGGGCTTGAAAGAGGGTGAAATGATTCAGCATTCTATGATTTCAAAATCTATTGAACGCGCTCAGAAAAAAGTGGAAGAAAACAACTTCGGTATTCGTAAAAAATTACTTGAGTACGATGATGTTATGAATGCGCAGCGTACTGTAATTTACAAAAAACGTCGTCATGCCTTGGATGGAGAGCGTTTAGGTGCTGATATCGCAGGGATGATGGACGATTTGGCAGCCAGTTTGATTGACGAATCCTACGGAAATCGGAGTTTTGAAGATTTTGAACTGGATTTACTCCGACTCTTGTCTCTAGAAGCTCCTTTTACAGCTGAAGAATTTAAATCAGAAAAACCTGATAAACTTATTGAGCGCCTCTACGATAAAATCGTTGAAGTGCATAAAGTCAATGTTGAACGAATTTCAAAACAGGCATATCCAGTTATTAAAACCGTATATGAAAACCAATCGGCAATTTATAAAAACATTGTAATTCCTGTTAGTGATGGTGTGAAAACATTCCGGGTTATTGTTAATCTCGAAAAAGCTTATGAAACGGAAGGGCGCGAGGTTGTAAATGCTTACGACAAAACCGCTGTACTCGCTGCGATTGATGAGATGTGGAAAGAACATCTTCGCGAAATGGATGATTTGCGCCAATCTGTACAGAACGCATCTTATGAGCAAAAAGACCCATTGTTGATTTATAAACTCGAAGCATACGGTTTGTTTAAATCCCTGCTTGACAGAGTCAATAAATCGGTAGTTTCTGTGCTGATGAAAGGACAGATTCCAATTGAAGATCCGAGTGAAGTGAAAGAAGCCGGACAACGTAAGCGCCTTGATACAAGTAATATGAGAGCCGGACGACAAGATCCCGGATTTGATGATGGTAATAATGAAAAAACAAAACCACAGCCTGTAAGGACAGAAAAGAAAGTAGGAAGAAACGACCTTTGTCCTTGTGGTAGTGGAAAAAAATATAAAAATTGCCATGGGCAACCAGGTGCCGAGCAAAATGCTTAGGCATGATATTTGAAAACTAACTGATTTTAAATTTAATAAATAAACCTATGAATGGAAAACACTTAATTTTGAGCTTGATCGTTTTTGCACTCCCTGCCATGATATTTGCGCAGGTTGGAGAGCAAGAAATTGATACTGCACAAATCATTGTGCCAACAAAAGTTGTGGTAGACACAACGGTCAATGATGCAGACAATCTTGTTGCCGCTGAAGGACAAGAAGCACAACTTGCATATAATAGCGGAATCGACTTTTTTAAGGGGGGTAATTACAAACAGGCTGTAAGCCAGTTTACGACTGCAATTGATTTGAATCCGGATTTTGCAAAAGCATATATGAATCGTGGTTCTGCTTTGTTTCAAATGAATGCATTGTCGCAAGCCTCTGAAGATTTGCAAAAGGCAATTGAATTGAATGATGAACTTAATGCTGCTCATTATATGCTCGGTATTATCCATATGAAGAAACAAGAATACTCAGAGGCTCAATCTGCTTTGCAAAAGGCGAAAGAACAAAATTTTAAAAATCCAAAACTCGATTATTATCTCGGTGTTATTGCCTTTATGAATGAGGATTATGAAAGTGCTTTAATTGCTTTTGAAAAAGCAATTAAAGCGAACAAGAAGGATGCAATGATTTATAATGATCTTGCCAGTACTTACCGCAAAATGGAAAAAAACGATATGGCTATTGCAGAATACACCAAAGCCATTGAGTTGGATAAAAGCAATGCAATGTATTATTCTAACAGAGGCTCAGTTTATCGCATTCAGGAAAAACATGAAGAAGCAATTGATGATTACACTAAAGCGCTTGAGATTGATTCCGAGTATAAACTCGCTCAAAATAATCGGGGAGTTGCAAAAATGCACCTTAAACAATACGAGGAAGCGATTGAGGATTTTGAAGCAGTGGTAGAAGTTGATCGGGATTATGCGTATGCTTATAATAATCTTGGTTTGGTGTATTATCGGATGCGCAATTACGATGAAGCGATTACAAATTTTACAAAAGCAATAGCGCTTGATCCTAGTTATGGGTATGTATATTTGCATCGTGGAAATGCGAAGGAAATGCTGAGAAAGTTTAATGATGCTTGTCAGGATTGGGAAAAAGCACTTGAACTAGGAGTGAAAAATGCAGAATCTTATTTAATCTATTGCAATCAGGAGGACTAACCATGAAAATCACAAAAATTATATTAAGAAGTAGTTTGCTAATTCTGTTTTCATATTTCATGATTCAGGGATTAAATGCACAGGTTGATGTCGAAATTGACAAGAAAGAGTTTAAAGTTAGAAAAAATGGCTTTAAAGACGCTTGGAAAGCTGTAAAATACGGCGATGATTTGTATGAAGCAATTACCGCAGGTGGGTTTCGACAAGCAATTAGCTTTTACGAAGAGGCTGAACGATACAATGGTAATAATCCTGAACTAAATTATAAATTGGGTGTTTGTTACTTGGTAGATTTACAGGTTGATAAGGCGGTAGGACGCTTTGAGAAAGCCGTAAAAAAGAAACCCGGAGTTGCACCCGATGTGAGATATTTGTTGGGGAAAGCATATCACAACAATTATAAATTTGATAAAGCAATCGATATGCTCACTGAATTTATCAATAAATATCAATCGTCAGGAAATGATGATTTTGACAAAAAAATTATTGATAAAGCCAAGCGGAAAATCGAAGAGTGTAATTCTGCCAAAGTATTGGTGGAAAGCCCAACACGGGTATTTATTGATAATTTAGGACCTGCTGTTAACACAAAATATCCGGAATACGGTCCGGTTATTACTGCTGATGAATCGATGGTTGTGTTTACCTCTCGCCGTGAAGGTACAACCGGAGATGCTCGCGATGAATCTGATTTCCAATATTATGAAGATTTGTATGTGTCATACAGAGATGATCAGGAACGTTGGGGAAATGCTTTGAATATGCGTGACCTCAATACGGATGGGCACGATGCGTCCATTGGATTGTCATATGATGGGCAGATTTTATATACTTATAATGGTACTCCTACAGGAACAATCCTTGCAAGTGAACTTGAAGGGGATCAATGGTCAAAACCAAAAGAATTGAGTAAGCATATTAATACCAAAGCGCATGAAACGAGTGCGACTGTTTCTGCAGATGGTAAATATTTTTATTTTGTGAGTGATTGTGAAAAAGATGATTTTGGAACATCATCTTATGGTGGAAAAGATATTTATTTCTGTGAGAAAACGGAAAAAGGCAAATGGGGTAAAGTGAAAAATATTGGAACTTCGATTAACACCCAATACAACGAAGAGGCATGTTTTATTCACCCCGATGGGGTTAGCATGTATTTTAGCTCCGAAGGATTTAACAGTATGGGCGAGTATGATATTTTTAAAACGACCAAGGATTCTTTGGGGAATTGGTCCGACCCTGAAAATCTTGGCTATCCCGTAAACACACCGGCAAGAGATGTCTTCTTTGTGATGGCGGGTTCAGGTCGCTATGGATATTATTCCACAGTACGTGAAACCGGTTACGGAGGACAAGATATTTACAGAATAACTTTCTTGGGGCCGGAAAAACTTATGGTCGAGGCAATTGAAGATAATCTGATGGCAAGTTTGAATGCTACGATTTCCGATAAAGTAGTAGAACAAGAAGTTAAAATCGAAACTGTGCGTTTGACACTGCTGAAAGGAACCGTTACTGATGCGATTTCGAGGCAACCGATTAAAGCGGATATTGAAATTGTTGATAATGAGAAGAATGAAATAGTTACGCTTACAAATTCAAATTCTTCAACCGGAAAATACATGCTGTCACTACCATCAGGGAAAAATTATGGAATTTCTGTGAAAGCTGAAGGATATCTTTTTCACTCTGAAAACTTTAATATTCCTGCTGCAACAGGATATCAGGAGGTCATTAAAGATGTTATTCTAAGTAAAGTTGGTGTAGGAACAAAAATCGTTCTTAAAAATATCTTCTTTGATTATAACAAATCTACACTTAGGTCAGAATCCTATCCGGAACTTGAGCGATTGAGAAAACTACTCGATTCTTATTCCGATATGCGCATAGAAATTGGTGGACATACCGATAACAGAGGCGCTTTGAAATATAATACAGACTTGTCAGAAGCCAGAGCGAAAGCGGTTGTCGATTATTTGGTAAGTGCCGGAATAGGCCGTAGCCGCTTAGAATATAAAGGCTATGCTTATCTCCAACCAATAGATACAAATGATACTGACGATGGACGTCAACAAAATCGTCGTGTAGAGTTTAAGGTTTTGAGTGTTAATTAATTATTGAATTAATCATATGGCTGCTTTCTTGAAAAATATTTGTTTGTTTGCTTTTGTGTTTGCCTTTGCAGGTTTACATGCACAAGTTGATGTGCAATTTAAACGATCAGCTTTTCCCAATGATGCAGATGGGTTAAAAAGAGCAAAGCAAAATATCCGTGCAGGAGATATGCGGATAAAAAAACAACAAGATTATGAAAAAGCAATTCTATATTATCTCGAAGCATGGGAGTTTAATCCGAATAATGCAGAGTTAAATTACACATTAGGTAATGCATATTCGGAAACTTCTGAAAAGCAAATGGCATTGAAATATTTTGAAAAGGCCAAAACCATAAATGAGAATATTGCAAATGATTTGTATCTGAAACTTGGGAAAGCACGTCATTTGAATTATAAATTTGAGGAGGCTATTGATGCATTTAATCGGCATCTAAAAATTAATCCCAAACTCAATAAAGATGAAAATTTAGCAGTTAGAAAGCGGATTACAGAATGTCGTTATGGGATTGAAATCATTCAGGATACTGTCCGTGTGGAGATTGTAAATTTGGGCGAAAACATAAATACCGAATATGCTGAATACAATCCAATGATTGTCTCGGATGGATCAAAACTGTTGTTTACCGGGCGTCGTAAATATATCGGGAATCCGATTGAACCTTCTGATGGCAAGCCATGTGAGGATGTTTGGTATGCTGACAAAGGCGAAGCTGGACAATGGCAAAAAGCACGTCGGTTTGGTTCTCCCATTAATACCAAAGGACATGATGCTATTTCTGGGATGAGTGCTGATGGACAGGAGCTTTTTGTTTATAAGGCTGTTGACAAAAAGGGCGGAGATATTTTCTACTCAAAATTAAAAGGGGTAAAGTGGTCAAAACCAGAGCCGATGCCCGAAGTGATAAACTCAGAATATCACGAGTCAAAAGCCAGTATGAGTTATGACGGGAAAACGCTGTATATCGTTTCAAACCGCCCCAGTGGCAATTATGGTGGTCGTGATATTTATGTCAGCACAATGGATGCTGCATTGCAATGGTCAGAAGCACAAAGCATTGGCCCGATCATAAATACTGAATATGATGAAGAGGGTGTTTTTATTCATCCTGATGGAAGAACACTGTATTTTTGCTCAAAGGGACACAATAGCATGGGTGGGTTTGATATTTTTCGATCCATGAAAGACTCAAGTGGAAATTGGTCAACACCTGAAAATCTTGGATATCCTATCAATACGCCGGATGATGAAGCTTTTTGGGCAATTGCTTCCGATGGGCGTCATGCATATATAAGCTCAATTCGTCCCGGAGGTTATGGCGATTACGATATTTACGAAGTAATCTTTTCAGAACATGAATCCATTGATGAAATTCAGCAAATTGATGTGCGTTTAACCTTATTCAATGGCTTTGTTAAGGATGTAAAGACCTTGGAGCCACTTGAGGCGAAAATTGAAATCATTGACAATGAAACCAACGAACAAATTGCGGTCTTATCTTCAAATGAAGCAACCGGCAAATTTATTGTGAATTTGCCCGCCGGTAAAAATTATGGACTTTCTGTCAGTAAGGACGGTTATATGTTTCATTCTGAAAATTTCAATATCAAAGATGATGCAAGGTTTCAACAAATTACTCGTGAGATTTTGCTGAAACCTATGGAAGTTGGGATAAAGATCGTGTTAAGAAATATTTTCTTTGATTATGACAAAGCAAAATTAAGAAGTGAATCATTTGCTGAATTATCGAAAGTAATGAAAATTCTGGATGATAATCCGAATATGAAAATAGAAATCTCAGGACATACTGATAACAGAGGTTCTTTGGAATATAATACTAAATTGTCAAGATCAAGAGCTAAAGCAGTGGTTGATTATCTAATTGAAAAAGGTGTAGATAGTCAGCGACTAACTTTTGAAGGTTATGCTTTCACCCAGCCAATCTCAGATAATGATACTGATGAAGGGCGACAAATGAATCGTCGGGTAGAGTTTAAAGTCCTGGAAAATAATTAAATGTGATTCTTAGGAATCTGATTTTGAATTTATATATTTTTTGATTTTTTAATATACTTAACATTATGAAACATACCGCATTAACCAAAACACATGAAGCATTAGGTGCGCGCATGGTTCCTTTTGCAGGATACCTGATGCCCGTTGAATACGCCGGAATTAAAGAAGAACACAGAAATGTCAGAGAAAAACTTGGGGTTTTTGACGTATCTCACATGGGGGAATTTGAAGTAAAAGGATCAAAGGCAAAAGCCTTTATTCAACGCCTGACAACAAATGATGTCAATGACCTTTTTGATGGGAAAGTACACTATACGTGTTTCCCGAATGATAAAGGTGGAATTGTTGACGATTTGCTCGTTTATCGCTTTAAAGAAGATGAGTATTTGTTGGTCGTAAATGCGGCTAACATTGATAAAGACTGGGAATGGTGCGTGAAACAATCCAAAGTTGAAGGTTTGGAAATTGGTAAAGAATTGATTAATATTTCTGATGGTATTTCACAACTGGCTGTACAGGGACCATTTGCGCTGAAAGCAATGCAGAAACTTACTGATGAAAATGTGATTGATATGGAGTTTTACACGTCTAAAAAAATTGCATTTGCCGGAATTGATGAACTGATTTTTTCAACAACAGGTTATACCGGTGCAGGTGGTTGTGAAATTTATGTTGCCAATAAAGATGCTCAAAAACTTTTTGAGGCCGTGATGGATGCCGGAAAAGCGTACGGAATTAAACCCATTGGTCTTGGTGCGCGTGATACATTACGTTTGGAGATGAATATGTGTCTTTACGGAAATGATATTAATGACGAAACATCACCAATTGAAGGTGCTTTGGGCTGGATTACTAAATTTACCGACGGAAATGATTTTATTATGAGAGCGCATCATGAAAAAATCAAAGCTGAAGGTCCCGAAATGCGGCTGAAGGGATTTATCATGAAAGAAAGAGGAATTCCACGGCAACATTATCCTGTATTTAATGAAGCGGGAGAGGAGATTGGAGAAGTTACCAGCGGTACAATGTCTCCTATGATGGATATCGGAATTGGAATGGCATATCTAAAACCCGGATACTGGAAATCCGGAACAAAAATATTTATAGGTGTACGTAAAAAACGCCTTGAAGCAGAAATTGTAAAACCTCCAATTTTTAAAGATCAAATTCCTTTAGTAAAATAGTAATTCATCGAACTTGTTGTTGGTGAAAATCAACAAAATAATTCATTATAAACGGGGCTGTTGTTAATTTAACAGTCTCGTTTTTATTTTTTCCTCATGGTTCCTCCAATGGTAATTTCAAATCCATGATAATACAATTGTGCATCCGGATAGTCAACTTCCTGATCAACAGCCGCATTTTCACCTGAAGCGTATTGCAAAATTCCGTTAATTCCAATATTCTGGCTTCCCATGTAGTATTTTACAGCAACATATCCCCAAATATTGTCTTTTATGCGAATATTAAGTTTTGTTCCAACCAAATACCCCCAACCAAATGCTGATTTGTCCATATTTAAGTCAGAGCTTAAGCTTGTGTAGTTGTTGGCTTCACTAATCATATCTTCAAAATTTCCATGCATGATTTTTTGATTGAAACCCGTAAAACCAAAAACTCCGCCCATTAATTCCAATTCCACCGATTTTGTCGGGATAACAATTGCCGGCACCAAACTCATGCTCAAACTTTGAAACGGTCCGATAAGTGCACGTTCTGAGTCGAACTTGGCAGGAAACCCCGTCATGCTCATTCCGCCGATATTATTCATGCTAATTCCTGGGCTAATTTGTAAAAATCTTCCGAATTTCAGTGGCATATTGAAATTTACAGGAGCTATCGGATTTGAAAAGTACCCATGTGTCGGGAAAAAATACGAAAAACCGATGCTTTGAGCCTGTGATTTTTCAGAAACAATAAAAAAGCTGATTAGCGCAAAAGAAATTAATAGTCTTTTCATTATCATAAGTTTTTTACCAATTTATTAAATTATTTCGTAAAAAGGTGAAACTTTAATGAAAAATATTCTGTCGGCTTTACCTGCCTGATGATTATGTTATTGTAAGTGTGTGTATTATGAAAAACGACGAATTGTTTTAATAATTTACAATAAATCGGGTTAGGTGCTTTGTGAAATTATTACCTCTGAAAAAATATGTAAAAACACCTAAAGTAAAAAATAATTTTACTAAGAAAAAGTAGGTTAAATTGAGTAGTATATCACGAATTATTGTTGCTTGAAAAAGATGGATATTTTTAAGTTTGGAAAACATTTAGTATATTGAACATCTTGTATAATTAAATTGCCATATATGAAATTGCGCTTAATCCTTTCTGATCAACTAAATTTGAATCATTCCTGGTTTCAGGCTAAATCAGACGATGTGATGTATGTTATGATGGAAACTCGTCAGGAACTTGAATTTGTTTGTTTGCATCGGCAAAAACAACTCGGGATACTTGCAAACATGCGTGAGTTTTCAAAACAAATTCGTTCTCAAGGTCATAATATACAATATATTTATCTTGACGAACCAACCAATGAACAGCAATTAGATTGGAATTTATTACATCTATTATCGGAATATCATGTGAGCAAGTTTGAGTTTCAGCAAGCTGATGAATATTCGACTCATGCCATGATGCAGCAATTTGTCAGTTCACTTGACATCCCTTATGAGGAGGTTTCTTCAGAACACTTTTTTACTGAGAAAGATGAATTGGGCAAGTTTTTTGCCGGCAAGAAAAAATTCCTAATGGAGCATTTCTATCGCCACATGAGAAAACGACATCAAATTTTAGTTGATGGTAATGATGAACCGGTTGGAGGTAAGTGGAATTATGACGGGCAAAATCGTGAGCGTTTTCCCGACGACATGCCGGTTCCCGAGCCCTTTGTTTTTCATCATGATTTGACTGCAATAAACAAGCTGCTTAATAAAATGGACATTAAGTCCATGGGACATGTGAACCAGAAAGATTTTATTTGGCCGGTTGGCAGAAATGAATCACTTGTGTTGTTAAATCATTTTATTAAGTACTTATTGCCTCAGTTTGGCACTTATCAAGATGCGATGACTACTCGAGGGTGGACACTTTTCCACTCCCGCGTATCTTTTGCACTAAACCGCAAGCTGGTATCTCCAAAAGAAGTGGTTCAGGCTGCTTTAGATGCTTATCAGAGAGAATCATCAGTGACATTACCGCAGGTTGAAGGTTTTATTCGTCAAATTATCGGATGGCGGGAGTATATGCGTGGTGTGTATTGGGATCAGATGCCAGAATATGCAACGAAAAATCACTTTTTTGCTGACAGATCTCTTCCATCATTTTATTGGACAGGAAAAACCGATATGAATTGTTTGCGCCATGTCATTACTCAAAGTTTAGATTATGGTTGGGCGCACCACATTCAACGCTTGATGATCCCCGGCAATTTTGCAATGTTGATTGGTGCCGATCCCGATCAGGTTGATGATTGGTTTCTCGGAATGTATCATGATGCGGTTCAGTGGGTTGAAATGCCGAACGGACGAGGAATGAGTCAGTTTGCTGATGGGGGTATTGTTGGGACAAAACCATATGCTGTCTCTGCAAATTACATCAATAATATGAGTGATTATTGCCAATCTTGCAATTATGATAAGGATAAAAAAATCGGAAAGGATGCCTGTCCGTTTAATACTTTGTATTGGCACTTTTATCATCGGAATCGTAAGCGTTTGGCATGGTTTCCTAGGTTAAATCAAACTTTTGCGATTTGGGATCGTATGCCGGAAGACAGACGAACTGCTTATCTTGAACAAGCTGAGCATTTCTTAACGCGATTGAAATAAATTAGTAAGTACGAATTTCCAAACCGCAGGATTTCGCTAAGTGATGGATTAAGCGTAGGAGAGTGAAGCTCTGAGGTAGAATCGAGCATGAGAGCTTGCGAGCGCAAGAAAAATAGCCACAGCCTGTTCCGATTATTTCGGAAAATAAAAAAGAGTTTGATGCGCAGGAATAAAAGCCGCAGATGACAGATGGATAATGAAAAACCGAAATTTAGCAGAAATTTTCCGTCTAGTACAGTTTCCCTAAGCCCTATTGACACCTGAATCGAAAAAGAATCTGGAATTCAGTAGAAACATTTTTGTTTATCATTTTATATTTTTCCGTAAAGAGATTTCCCCAAAATTGAATTTAAGCACTGTGCATTTTCATGCTTTTTTCTTACTTTTGTTACAAATCGTAACTATGAGTTTTTTATATCCGACATTTCTTTGGGCTTTAGCGGCAGTTTTGATACCGGTTATCATACATCTGTTTAGTTTTCGACGGTATAAAACGGTCATGTTTTCACAAACACGATTTCTGGAATCAGTTCGACAGGATAATCATTCACGATCAAAATTAAAACATATTTTGATTTTATTGTCCCGGATGCTCATGATTGCTGCTCTGGTGTTTGCATTTGCCGGGCCAATTATTTTGCCGGATAATGCAGATTCACAAGGCAATCAAGCAAGGTATGTGGCAGTTTACATTGACAACTCCTACTCCATGATGAATGAATGTGAGCAAGGTAGCATGCTTGATTTAGCCAAACAAGCCGCCCTAAATATTGCTGAAGCACATGGTTCAAGCGTCGAGTATTTTTTATTGACAAACGCAATGCCCGCAACCTATTATCGACCAATGTCTGTGGATGATTTCATTGAGGAGCTTGGCAAAATATCCCATACATCCAATTTGCGACATTTTTCTGATATTGCAACCCGTGCAGAAAGTATTGTCTCAGGCTTTATTGGAGCAGATGAGGAGGTGAAATTGTACTTTATTTCCGATTTTCAGGAAAATGTCGCAGATATCAAATCCATGGAAAACACCAGCCATTTGCAATATGCATTTATGCAAATTTCTCCACTTATGCGAGAAAACTTGAGTGTCGATTCCCTGTGGTTTGATACTCCGTTTCGTCGTTCAGGACAACCGGATCGCTTATTTATTAGGGTGAAAAATCATGGTGAAAGTGCGTATTCGGATGTTCCGCTGAATTTGTTTATTAATGATTCGTTGAAAGCTGTGAGTAGCTTTAGTTTGGAAGAGCAGAGTGAGATTGTAGTGGAAATTAACTTCACAAATGCAATAACTGGTTTGCAGGAAGGAAGCATTCAGTTTGATGATTATCCGGTTCAGTTTGATAACCGATTTTATTTTAATTACTGGTTGAGCGGGACACATAAAATACTTATTGTTGAGGGACATTCCAGTTATGGATTTCCAAAGGGACTATATCGTGATGCACAGGTTTTTGATGTTGATTTTGTGGCTTTGGATGCGCTGGATTTAAATCGACTTTCTGAATATGATTTGATCCTTTTGTTTGCAGGCAATCGAATTTCTGATGGTTTGCAGGCGCAGTTGGACACTTATCTTCAGGAATCGGGTGTGTTATGGTTAATTCCTGATGAAAATGCAGATATTGTTTCTTGGAATCAATTGTTAACACGCTTTCAAACGGCTGAGTTGTCTGAATGGACGGATTCTGTCCGTGAAGTGTATCAGATTGATTATGAGCATGACTTTTTCCGTGGGGTTTTTCCGGAAGCTCAGGAGCAGGTCGATTTGCCCAAGATTTCCGCCTCATGGCGATTAAAACAGCGCGTTGAAATGCAATCTGAGCCATTAATAAGTTTTCGTGATGATGGAGGATTTTTATTACAGACAAAACGGGGCAATGGCTTTGTGTATCTATTGACATCATTGATACATGAAGATTACGGGAACTTTAATCGCCATCCTTTGTTAATTCCTGTTGCATATAATATTGCATTGAATATTCCCGGACAACATAGCTTATATCACAAGTCAGGAGACGGAACTTATTTGGATATTTCGAATCAGGAAATCACGCGCGAGGCAAATATTGAAATTGTGGGAGAGGAGTTGTCAATTATTCCAATGTGGCGATTTACAGGAAAGTCGTTACGGATTTTTGTGCCCGAAGGAATTTCCGATGCCGGACATTATCAGATTTTGCGCGATGAAAAAATGATTGCCGGATTATCGCTAAATCATGATGCATCCGAATCGGAAATGCAGTTTTTCGGCGCTGAGCAAATTGAAAGTTTAATCAGCGAATATGATTTGGACGTGGATTATTTTGTAGCCGGTTCCTCTGAAAAACTCCAACAAAGCATTAAAAATATTGCCATTGGCAAAAAATTATGGCATTGGTTTTTACTCGCCGCGCTGGCTTTCGTTATCATTGAAATCGGTTTGATTCGTTTTGTGTGGGAATAGGAGGGGTGTACTTTACAGGATTTTAACATGGGCATTGTAGGTTTGCAACAATCTTCCGGAAATGTCCGTAATGTGTATGTTTACTTTGCTATCACCTTGCCAATGTGTATTACTGCGAAGCGTCGGGTTTCTTTCCTTTCAGCTTTTTATCTCTCTTTTCTGGCAAATAATTTTCTGTCGATATTATTTCCTCTCCACTTTCTTCCTCTAATTCTTTTCTTGCATTTCCCGCAATTTTTCCACCAATTTGAGCAACTTTTTTATTTTCAATAAATCCTTTTGCATCTTTTGCCCTTGCAACTTTTGTTGTTGAAGCTTCACCAAGCATTGAAAAAATCAATTCAAGGTCAGTCATATGGTCTCGAAGATTTTGTCTTTTTAATCCTT
>CAYOUD010000033.1:0-20721 GCA_964407055.1 uncultured Bacteroidales bacterium
TGTTAAACAAAATTATGTATATTTGCAGTAAATTAGTTTTGATATGGAGCAATTAAGACAAATATTTATTGAAAAAACAAACAGTATAAGTCCGCAATTTCAAAGAAGTTTGGTTTTTGAAATTGATTGGACTGATCGCTTAATTGAATTGTGTTAAAATCCAAATATTTTCCTAACTTTGTAACGCAAAATAGGAAAACTTTTGGCGATTTTTTGAACCGAAGTTTATCTTGTATAGTGAGGGATCAGTCTCTCGCTATTTTTTTGCTCTGCAAAAAGCAAAATAAGAAAAGCTTTGGCTCATTATTACCCGAAGTTTCCAAATAAATTATGTTTTTATATGAGATTTATATTCTCTATCATAAGGTAATCCAGATTTAGCAAGAGCAAAAGTTATTTTTAGCAATTTGTTTGCAACAGCTATCAGTGCTACTTTTTTAGGTTTTCCCTTGGCTAATAATCGTTGATACAAATCAATACAAGTTTTATTATGCCTGGATGCTTGTAAACTACACATATAAAGCTTTTTCCTAACAAGAGGATTCCCCATTTTTGATATTTTTCTGGATCCATTTATACTTGTGCCTGATGAATATTCTGTAGGAGCTAAACCAAAATAGGAGCTAAGTTGTTTGGCGCTGTCAAAGTCCCTAAATCCTTCCGTTGTAATGATGAGCAACGAAGCAGTACGTTGCCCTATGCCTACTATTGAAGATATATTACTTAACATTAAAGCATCGAATTCTTTAACTAAATTATCTAACTCTGTTTGTAATTCATCAATTGATTTACCTATAAGTTCAATTTGAGAAACAATACCATTTATTATTGATTGAGGTACGTTTTTATGTTTTAACGCATCAAGTTTATTTTTTAAACCTGCTCTAAACCCAATGTATTGTTCCATTATTTGGTAAATATCCTTGCTTTGTTCTATTATTTCTGGTGCGGGTTTCCATGGGGTAACCTCTTGTTTTTGTGCATATAAGCAAATCATTTTAGCATCAGATTTATCTGTTTTATTTCTACTTAAACACATTTGTGAAAACCGTTTTATTTTTAATGGGTTCTCTACTACTACAGTTATATTTTTTGAATATAAAAACTTAGCTAATTGCAAATGATAAATTCCTGTAGCCTCCATTACGCAAAGGCTATTAGCCTTAATGCTCCTCTTGAATTTTGAAAAATCTTTTGAGTTATTAGAATAACTTGCATGTTTTCCATCCTGATTAACAACATCAAATGTCTCTTTGGAAATGTCAATCCCTAAATAATCTTTATACGTATTCATAGAATAAAATTTTACGAAAGAACAGTGTCATGCGATTCTCCAACCTTTAAACAGGATCTTTGTCCCAATGAATTGTTCAAATTCAGATAACGAAAAAGAGGGGACTTTCAATTTAGATGATATTAAATTACCATTGGTATTAACAGCCTTATTCCTCTTTATATTCTTTCTTGTTTTTTGTAAAAATAATAATTTTACAAACTTAGGTTGGTATTAAAGGCGCACGTGGCTCCGGCAAAACAACCTTGTTGCTACAATACATAAAATCAAATTTTGAGGTTTTAAATAATGTGCTTTATGTAAGTTTGGATGAAATCTATTTTTCTGGAAACCGACTTATTGATTTGGTTACTGAGTTTGTGCAAACAGGCGGGGATATTTTATTTTTGGATGAGGTTCATAAATACCCAAAGTGGCAGCAAGAAATTAAAAATATTTACGATCGTTGGAAGAATCTAAAAATTGTGTTTACAGGAAGTTCGCTGCTCGAATTACAAGATTCTGCCGGTGATTTGAGCCGGCGGGCTGTTATGTATGAGTTGCATGGACTTTCTTTTCGGGAGTATCTTAACATTACTGAATCAACGGATCTTACTTCTTATCGCCTTGAGGAGATTTTAACAAATCACGAAGCAATAAGTATGGATATTGTTAAGCAGATACGTCCGCTTGCTTTTTTTGAAGATTACCTGAAATTTGGTTATTATCCGTATTTTCTTGAGAACAAAATCAACTATAATGAAAGGCTTCGAGAAACAATTAAATACTCGCTTGAAGTTGAATTGCCGCAAATAAAAAAAGTTGAAGTACGTCACATCAATAAAATTCAGAAATTACTCTATGTGCTAGCCACAAACGTGCCTTTTAAACCCAATATCACAAAACTCAGTGAACGAATTGAGCTGTCTCGAATAACCTTGTTAGATTATTTGCAATACCTGGAGGATGCTGCACTAATAAAGCGATTGTTTGTTGATTCTGATGGTATTGGGTTACTTAGCAAACCAGACAAATTGTATCTCGAAAATCCAAATCTTCTGTATGTAATTAATCCTAATAATGTCAATAAGGGGACACTGCGTGAAAGTTTTTTTTATAATCAATTGAGTAAAATCGGTGAAGTTCGGTATCCCAAAGCAGGAGATTTTCTCTACAATGGATATACATTTGAAATAGGTGGCAAAAACAAAACAAAATCTCAAATAGCAAAGATTGAAAATGGGTTTATTGTTGCTGATGAAATAGAATACGGATTTCAAAACAAAATACCATTATGGCTTTTTGGGTTTTTGTATTGAGTATAAATTGCTTAATTCTCTAAAATCATTTGAATTTCAGTCATAATGCTTTCTGATCTCTCAGGATCTATGTAATCGAGCGATTCACATTCACCATTGTTCAACTCTCCAAAATAACTGCCAGCTTTCATCTGACTTTCCCCCAGAATATCATCATAGGTGTGATAAATGTTTGGGGCGTCATAATCAAATTCACGAAGGTCTAATTCAGATCCAATTTCTGCAATAATAATTAAAAAATCATTCGATTTTGAAGCCTCGGTAAGTGCCTTGCTGTAAATGCGATTGCAGGGCAAACATCCGCCATCATTTATTATGCAAAGGTATTTGTAATCGTCTAATGAAATATCAAATTTTGTTTCAATTGTGTTGAGCAGCAATTCAGTTTTATTGACTTCTTTATGCTTGCAATTAATCACTAATGTACTGATAAACATCAATGTTAATATGGCTATCTTTCTCATAATTATGTTTTCTAATAAAATATTGCTTTCCTTGATAGTAAAAATTTGTTTTAATATGTTCCATGTTTATTGTTGATTCTGCTAAGGTTTTCCCATCACAATTTAATGTCAGAAGATTCATTGTTTTTTCTTCTCCATTCCATATTTTTAGGTGTATTCGTTCTGTTTTTTTTTCATAATTTATGCTTGATATATGTGGCTGATTGGCATAATTTTCAGAAATATTTTTATTGAATTTTCGAGAACTTTTTTCGTAAGTGCTGTAGGGTTCAACATCAACAGCAATATTTCTAAGTTTAGATTTTACTTTGATGGATTTCTCTGAATCATCAGTAATAAAGAAAATTTCATCATTATAAGGACTGGTTAAAATATAAGAATCATTGTCAAGTCTGTCAATATATGTGTATGACAAACCAAATCCATCCTTCCCAAAAAAATATTTTTCTTTGAATCCGTATGCAATTGTGTCTTTAAATTTTAGTGCTTCGTTTTCAAGCGATAATTCAACCAATAAGGATTCTTTACTGAATAGTTTACATCCACTAATTATGTTTTTCATAGTTAACGCTTGGTTTTCTTTTGTTTCTTTGAAATCGGCGACTAAATGTGTCCCATCCGGAGAAAACGAGTGAAGGTTAAAGAAATCTCGGTTCAAAATTCCGAAATCTGAAGCCATGTAGTAACTTGTTGTTTCTGTATCTAAATTTAAAAGAATAAAACTACCATTTCGTTCACTGAATAAAAGATGGTCTTTAAGTCCACTACTTAAAAACCAATTGAATGGTTTTGGATGTTTTATTGTTAAAAGTTCATTTCCGTTTTCTAAATGATAAATCCTTAAATTTATGCTGTCTTGAAATACTTCCTCAATGCAAATACAGTCACTGTTATTATAATTGACTGGTCGTATTAAGCGTGTTTTCCCTTGAAAAGGAATTTCAATTTCTTCAACCAATTTAATTTCCCCTTGGTACTGCGTGCAGCTTGTGAATAATACTATCAGAAATAGTATGTAACTGCTTCTGATAGTATTTGATTTTAATATTTTATTCATTCTTTTATTGTCTTTTAAATAAATAAATTTGTGTTATTTCTTCTGCTTTTGGATCTGAAGATGTTGAGAAAATAAAATAAATATGATCTTCTGTTTTCTTTGTGAAAACAAATTCTTTCCCAAATACAACATTTACTAAATGTTCTTTGTGCATATAGTAGGATAAGTCTTCACCATTATCTTTCGTATATGTAGCAATAATGCCTGTTGTGCTATTGGATACAACATCATGGTAATCTGTTGTAATGCTAATCATTTGTGGAGTAATGTCAACAGTTTCATGACATCCACCGTCAGGTGGATATGTGCAGTCAATGAAGTCTTCAGGATTATTAGCAGACGATGACCAATATGGAGTCAAATTATTACTCCGAGGTTGTGGTCTAACCCACCACCACGGAAATGGGTCGCTTTGCTTTGTTTCGACTTGTGTTGTTTCAGTTTGATCTGTATTTGGACTTGTTTCTATAGTTTCTTTTTCACAAGCTAAAAAAGAAATCATAAAAATCGAAAATAATCCAATCAGTAATGTTTTTTGTGCTTTTTTAATAGTTTTTGAAATTTAAAGTTAAACAATAATACAATGTTTCGATCGAAATACAGTGCAAGTTTAAATGTTTTTTTTTTATTTTAACAAATAAAATCTACACACTTTTTTTATAAAAATTTATTGTTGTTCGATGAAATGTTTTGTTTATCAACACTGTCCACGTTTTTAACCCTCCGTGTTTTATTTCCCGTTTTCTGTTGTACATTTGCAAAAAAGATAACACTATGAGCGACGACAATAAGATTATTTTTTCCATGTCACAGGTGAGTAAAACCTACCCGCCAAATAAAACCGTTATAAAAGATATTTCTCTTTCATTTTTCCTTGGTGCCAAAATTGGAATTATTGGATTGAATGGCTCGGGAAAATCCACACTCTTAAAAATTATTGCCGGTCAGGAAACGGCGTTTAACGGAGAACTTGTTTTTGCTCCTGGATATACTGTCGGCTTGCTTGAGCAGGAACCGCAACTTGAAGAAAACAAAACGGTAATTGAAATCGTGCGCGAGGGCTTGCAGGAAACCGTTGATGTGCTTGCTCGCTATGAGAAAATTAATGAACAGTTTGGCTTGCCAGAGGTGTATGAAAATCCGGATAATATGGATAAGCTCATGGCAGAACAAGCAAAATTGCAGGAGCGCATGGATCAACTGGATGCCTGGAATCTTGACAATAAATTGGAACGCGCAATGGATGCCTTACAATGTCCGCCGGATAATCAGCAGATTAGTGAGTTGTCGGGAGGAGAGCGTCGGCGTGTAGCACTTTGTCGTTTGTTGCTGCAAGAGCCGGATGTGCTTTTGCTTGATGAGCCGACGAACCACTTGGATGCCGAAAGTATTCTTTGGCTTGAGACGCACCTCCATCAATACAAAGGAACCGTGATTTGCATTACGCACGATCGGTATTTTCTCGATAATGTGGCAGGTTGGATTCTTGAACTTGACCGTGGCGAAGGAATTCCATGGAAAGGAAATTACAGCTCATGGCTTGAGCAAAAATCAAAACGCTTAGAGCAGGAAGAAAAAGGCAATAAAAAACATCGAAAAACGCTTGAGCGTGAGCTTGAATGGGTGCGAATGTCGCCAAAAGCACGGCATGCGAAATCAAAAGCCCGTTTAAATGCATACAATCAATTGATGAACGAGGATAGCAAGCAAAAGGAAGAAAAATTAGAAATCTATATTCCGAATGGACCGCGCCTTGGTGATAAAGTCGTGGAAATGCATGACGTGACTAAGGGATTTGGCGATAAGCTCTTGTTTGAAAATCTGAGTTTTAAACTTCCGCCGGCCGGAATTATCGGGGTTATTGGGCCAAATGGTGCAGGTAAAACTACACTTTTTAAACTGATTATGGGACAGCTTCAGGCAGATAATGGAAGCATTGAAATTGGGGAAACCGTTAATATCAGCTATGTTGATCAAACACATGAAGCCATTGATCCTGAAAAATCAGTTTTTGAAGTCATTTCCGGCGGAACGGAAACCATTATGCTGGGAAATAAGCAAGCCAATGCAAGAGCGTATGTCGGACGGTTTAATTTCAACGGTGCCGATCAGGAAAAGAAATGCGGAGTACTGTCCGGTGGGGAAAAGAATCGTTTGCATTTGGCCTTGGCGCTTAAAGCTGAGGGAAATCTTCTGTTGCTTGATGAACCCACAAATGATATTGATGTCAATACCATGCGGGCACTGGAAGAAGGACTTGATAACTTCGCCGGCTGTGCAGTCGTGATTACACATGATCGCTGGTTTATGGATCGTATTGCTACTCATATTTTGGCTTTTGAAGGCGATTCTCAGGTGTATTTCTTCGAAGGTTCGTTTTCAGAGTACGAAGAAAATCGTAAAAAACGACTCGGTGCGGATGCTCCAAAACGTTTTAAATACAAAAAGTTGATGGTGTAATGTATCAGGCGCTTAGCTTTTAGTCTAGTCTAGTCTAGCCTACCTAGTCTCTTAGCGAATCTAAATCGCTTAGAGACTGAGCTAGGACTAGACTAGACTAGACTAAAAAAGAGCCTACTAAAAAAGAGCCTAACGAGAATGAGAATTATAAAACCAAAGCCAATGCATTTTGAACAAGACTACATTTATCACATTTATAACCGAAGCAATCAAACGGTTTTCTTAGATAGGGATAATTACGATTATTTTCTGAAAAAACTTCATACTCATATTGCCCCAGTATGTGATATTCTTGCATGGTGTATTATGCCCAATCATTTTCATTTATTGGTTCAGGCTAATGCAGAATCGATAATGGATATTCAGGAAAAGCATAGACCAAACACACAGCAACTATCAAAACGTATTGGCATTGCACTGAGCTCATATACAAGAGGTTATAATAAACGATTTAGTCGAAGAGGATCCTTGTGGTCACATGATACTGAGGCAATCGAGATTAATGGAAAGGGTGAGGGTTATGGGGTTAATTGCTTCAATTACATCCATCAGAATCCCTTAAATGCAAAATTAGTTTATGATTTAGAAGATTGGCATTATTCTTCATATCATGAGTTTAAGTCTCATTTTGATAATAGTACCACTTTAAATCCATTGTCAAATATAGAACTGGCACTTTCAATTTTTGATCTTGATAAAGACAAGTTTTTTGCCTTGTCAAATTCCCCTATTACCAATCTCGAAGCGAATCTCGTTGCTGAGAGTTAGGGAAGTATTGGAAAATCGTTAAAAACGAATCCCTAGTCTCTTAGCGATTCGCTAAGAGACTAGGTGATTTCTATAAAAATTATAAAGTGGAGAAATGTATGTAAAACTTAAGATTTCTCCATATTATAAGTTGATAAATGAAATGTAATTTTTGCTCAAGTTTGAATGCCAGTGTCCGCAATATGAGTGAAATGTTTTGGCGGAGTTTTTGATTTTCAAAAACTGTGACAAAAACTTATAATCCGGAAAATTTTGAAACAAGTATTTTTTTCTGCAATTTAGCATGGTATAAAAACCGCATATTATGAAAAAACAATTTTTATTAATTGCCATGACAGCACTAATCCTGTCTGCTTGCAATTTCGAAACCAAAGAGGATGCTCAAATGGAAAAATCTCCAATTGCAGAAAACAGTGTTAATGAATTGATTGATTCGCTGAAAAATGCCAATCCGGATCTCTGTGCAATGACGATTGAAAAAGGCGTGAAACAAGCGTCTGGGCTTTGGCGCAAAAATGATGGTGATGAACCAAAATTTCGTCAATTTGTGGCTGAGGCGTTTATCTCAGACCAAGATGAGCGAAAACTCGCCTTATCAAAGCTTGAACGCAATTTTGAAATCCTTGACGGATATTTTCATCGCATTGCTGTCGATTTGATGGCTCCGTTGCACCTTGACATAGGAGAATTACAGCCTCTGGATTATCAATTTGGAGCATACAACGCATCTGCGCATCTGACAGAAGATATGTATGCCAATAAAATCGCATTTTTTGTCGCCTTGAATTTCCCGGCTTACAGTTTGGAAGAAAAAATGGAGTACGGCGAAGAATGGACTCGCTTTGATTGGGCTGCTGCACGTGCAGGTGATCGCTTTGATTCCCGTATTCCGGCAGATTTGCTCCAAAAAGCTTCTGTCGCATCAACCAATTCCGATACGTATATTTCTACTTACAATATTCATATGGGGAAACTAGTGAATGATGCGAATGATAGACTTTTTAGTGATGACAAAGTCTTAATTTCCCATTGGGGATTGCGTGATGAACTGAAATCGCATTACGGCACCAAAAATCAGGATGCGCAGGAAATGATTTATAATGTTATGCTTCATATCATCCATCAGGATATTGCTGCTGATATGATTGATTCAGATGAGTACGATTGGAATCCTGTTTCAAATACTTACTATAAAGATGGAAAAGAAGTTGAGCTGGAACGTGAGCAAGATATGCGATATCAGCATTTATTGAATAATTTTCATGCCATGAAAGCGATGGATGATTACACTCCATTATATCCGACCTATATTGACCGTGCATTTTCTCAAAACATGGAAATTACGCAGCCGGAGGTTGAGGCTTTATTTCGTGAATTTATCAGTTCTGATGTCGTGAAAGATGTTGCTACACTGATTTCTGAGCGCTTGGGCCGTGAGCTTCGTCCGTATGATATTTGGTACGACGGATTTAAATCACGTGCCGGAATTAATGAAGCAGAGCTGGATGCCATTACGCGTGAGCGCTATCCGAATTCGGATGCATTGAATGCCGACTTGCCGAATCTTTTAAAAAAGCTTGGTTGGGACGAAGAGATAGCCGAAGAGATTACCGGGAAAATTGTGGTTGATCCTGCGCGTGGTGCTGGTCATGCCTGGGGTGCCGAAATGAAAGATGATGTATCTCACTTGCGTACACGAATTCCCGAGTCTGGCATGGATTATAAAGGCTACAATATTGCAGTGCATGAGTTTGGCCATAATGTTGAGCAAACAATCACCCTACATAATGTCGATCATTATTTCATGCATGGAGTACCGAATACCGCGTTTACCGAAGCCGTTGCATTTATGTTTCAGGCACGCGATATGGAATTGTTGGGAATGAAAACGGACAATCCGCAAGCCGAAGCAATGGCTGTGTTAGATAATTTTTGGTCAGCTGTTGAAATTATGGGTGTTTCCATCGTTGACATGGAGGTTTGGAAATGGATGTACGAAAATCCGGACCCTACACCCGCCGAATTACGCGAAGCAGTGGTGCGTATTGCAACTGAAGTTTGGAATACTTACTATGCCGATGTCTTTGGCGTAAACGATTCTCCGATTTTAGCCATTTATTCACATATGATTGATGTACCCTTGTACTTATCCAATTATCCCTTGGGTCATTTAATTGAATTCCAGATGATTGATTTCATGAAGGATAAAGATTTTTCTGACGAACTGACTCGCTCATTGGAGGCAGGCAAATTAATTCCGCAAATGTGGATGCAAAATGCGGTCGGTGAATCATTGAGTGGAACGCCATTAATCAATGCAACCGAAGCGGCATTAGAAAAATTATAAAATTATTGGTTTCCCCAAATTGATATTATATCATACCCCGAAATTGTGTATTCTATTTCGGGGTATTTAACCCGCATTATTTACCGCTTTTTATAAAAATACAAAAAAGCAACTAATTATCAACCATTTACATTGTTTATCCAAAAGCAGTAGCATACCCAAATTTGGGTGTTGCTTGCGATTGTCTTTGTGCATCTACTGCGTTGCTAACTCATTGTAATACATTTGTATAACTGCAAAGTTAGACGCACTTCGGCACACTCAGCGTATCACCTTGTATCTACACAAAGGGAATCGCATGAATAATGCGGGTTAATTTTGAGAATTCGTGCTTTTTTAAAATACTCCATATATATGTATATCATCAAAGTGCTTTTTATGCTTATTTTTTTTCCCAGACTTGATGCATCGCGAAATGAAAAAAAAACTGCCACGAAATTTGCAGCAGTTTTCAATTTATATGTTTTTATTGAGACTATCTTGGTACATAAGTTTCAGTAAAACTATCAGGAGCTGCTCCACCTCGGGTTACGGTTCCAATTATAACAATTTCAGTAAGCTGGTCTCCAACATAGGTTATGTGGGAAAGAGGTAATCCGTTATCATCACGTCTTCCTCTGATTGTATAATCCGACTCATTCACAGTATCAGCAAATACTTGTGTGTGAATATGCAGGTAAGTGTAACGAGGCATTAAGCTAAGTGCTGTTTCTGCGTCCATGTTAAAAAAGAAAGGCTCATCTGGATTGTCAGGTGTTGCCATCCAACCAAAACTTTCATTTACTTCAGCTGAGGTGTTTGTAATATCTATAGAATGGTCTTCTGAGTATAACCACGCTTCAATTTTAAGGTAAATATTATCTTCCTCAATTGTATGCAAATAAGATTTTGTAAATCGAACTTTGCCTGAATGTCTTGCGTCCGCAGACACTGAGCTGGTGAAATTTTTATCTGGAATATCTTCATAAACAGCAGTAACGTCATAGCTTCCTGCAATGGCACTTGCAACATTAATAACACTCACATATCGAATGGCATCAGCTTCATTTCCAGCTAAATCAGTTGCTGTATAAGTGATTTCATAATCTCCTGTCACTCTGAGTGTGCTGTCAATATTAAAGCTCAATTCATCAGTAAAATCACTTTCAACTTCAATTTCAGCATTTAAGTCTTTATTGTCTTCAACGTAAACACCCGGGTCATCAAACAAGGTTTGCAATAAAACCGTTGTGTCTTGTGATTGTGTAAAGTAAATTGTTGGAGGAGTTGTGTCATCTTCTCCGCAGCTGCTAAACGCAATAGCAACACCCAAAAGGGCAAGTGTAATTAATAGATTTCTTAGTAGTTTCATAATTTCTCTATTTGATATTTTCGCTAAGATAATACTTTTTTGTGCTTGTGTCAAGAATCCCTTAAGTTTTTTTCTCCTATTTGTTGCTTAATACTGCAAATAGGGATACTTCAAACGTCTTTGTTTTATTTCGGAGATTTTGTGTGAAGGCTTTATACAATAATCATTAGGTTTTCAATAAGTTTTTTTATTTTTGTTTTGTGAATTACAAAAGGTAAAATGGAATACTATTTTTATCTTTAGTTAAAAATATCTTGCTATATGAATATACATGAGTATCAGGCAAAAAGCATCTTCCGTTCGTCCGGGGTGCCTGTTTTAGATGGCTATCCAGCTGAAACAGCCGAGGAAGCAAAAAATGCAGCAGAATTATTAGGAACTGAAAAGTTTGTTGTCAAAGCACAAATCCATGCCGGAGGTCGCGGAAAAGCCGGCGGAGTAAAAATCGCGTCAAGTCCTGAGGAAGTTTTTGATATTGCAAAAGCAATGTTTGGAATAACTCTGATAACGCATCAAACTGGTCCCGAAGGGAAGAAAGTGAAGAAACTTTATGTTGAAGCAGGTGCGAATATAAAGGATGAGTATTATCTTGGTATTACCTTAGATAGAAAATCCGAAATGCCCGTTATTATGGCAAGTACAGAAGGTGGTGTGGAAATCGAAAAAGTTGCAGAGGAAACGCCTGAAAAAATTATTAAAATACAGGTAAATCCTTTGTTTGGATTACTTGATTTTCAAATTCGTAATCTGGCGGAAGCGCTTGGTTTAGATAAAGCACAAACGAAACATTTTGCTGTTTTTGCAAAAGCATTGTATCAGACTTATGACCAAAAAGATGCAAGTTTGATTGAAATTAATCCCTTGGCACTTTTGAATGACAATCGGCTGATTGCTCTCGATGCGAAAATGGGCTTTGACGATAATGCGTTAATGCGCCAAAAAGAAGTGCTCGAAATGCGCGATTTCAATGAAGAAGACCCGGCTGAAACCGAAGCCGGAAATTATGGACTTAGCTATGTGAAACTTGAAGGAAATGTTGGTTGTATGGTGAATGGTGCAGGGCTTGCAATGTCAACAATGGATATCATTAAATACAAAGGCGGAGAACCTGCAAATTTCCTTGATGTTGGAGGTGGAGCTTCTGCTGAAACCGTTGCCAAAGGCATGGAAATTATCCTGAGAGATGATAATGTAAAAGTGGTATTTATTAATATTTTCGGTGGTATAGTGCGGTGTGATAGAATCGCAAATGGAATTATTGAAGCAACAAAGAAAGTTTCTGTCAATGTGCCAGTTGTTGTGCGGTTAGATGGAACCAATGCTGAACTTGCACGAGATATCCTGCAGCAATCCGGAATTGAAAACCTTATTACCGCATCGGATTTAAATGATGGTGCTGAAAAAGCTGTTAAACTTGTAAACGCAAATAACTCATGAGTATATTAGTTGATAAAAATACAAAAGTCATTGTTCAGGGATTTACCGGAAAAGAAGGAAGTTTTCATGCTGAACAGTGCATGCAATACGGAACACAAATTGTCGGTGGTGTAACACCGGGAAAAGGGGGAACAACTCACCTCGGAAAACCGGTTTTTAATTCTGTGAAAGAGGCAGTTCGAAAAACACAAGCTGATACGTCGCTTGTTTTTGTACCACCCGCCTTTGCTGCAAATTCTGTAATGGAAGCTGCTGAAGCCGGAATTAAGCTGATTGTTTGTATTACAGAAGGAATTCCGGTTAAAGATATGATGATTGTAAAAAAATATGTAGAATCTCAAAATGCAATCCTTTTAGGACCAAATTGCCCGGGGATTATTACTGCAGATGAAGCCAAAATCGGAATTATGCCAGGATTTGTATTTAAAAAAGGAAATGTCGGTGTGATTTCAAAATCCGGGACATTAACCTACGAAGCTGCAAATCAGGTGGTGCAAGCCGGATACGGAGTTTCTACTGCAGTTGGTATCGGTGGAGATCCAATTATCGGGTATTCATTTATTGAGTTGCTGGAATTGTTTGAAAAAGATAAGGACACTCAGGCTATCGTAATGATTGGCGAAATTGGTGGAGACCTCGAAATACAGGCTGCCGAATACATAAAAAATTACATCTCAAAACCCGTGGTTTCCTTTATCGCTGGACAAACTGCTCCTAAAGGAAAGCGCATGGGACATGCAGGAGCAATTATTGCAGGTAGTAAGGGAACAGCGACCGAAAAAATGGAAGCTTTAAGAAAGGTAGGTGTGCATGTCGCTGAATCTGCTGCCGAAATTGGCAATGTGCTAAAAACAGTTATGAACTAATTAGTCTCTGCAAGAAAACGCCAAATATTGCGTTATTCTCGTTTCTGAAACAGTCACTTACAAAAGTAAGCTCCTTGGTTTCAGAAACTTCGAAAGCCTTATCTTTGACGTTTTCTTACCAGAGACGGAAAGAAACCCGCTTGTGGCTAGCACGCATTTGGCGCTTCATTCACTATTATGTAAAGCAGGCTGAAAGCCTGAAATAGCGTAACTTGGGACATCGTCCCAAGTGTTACAGATATAGCTGATTCATACAGGCTGAAGGCCTGAGATGATTTTCACGAAGGGTGCTTGTGTTATAGAGCATGTTTTTCGCCCTTTAAATTATTTATATTTGAAAATATTATACTTAACCTAACTAATCTGCCAATATGAGGAAAATTGAAGTCGAAAAGCTGACAAAAGTCATTCGTGATATGGCAATTGAAGCCTCTACCATTGCGAATCCTGATTTAATTGAAGCAATTGAGAAAGCAAAATCAAAAGAGCAATCTGAAGTCGGAGTCGCTGTATTGAGTCAATTGCTGGAAAATATCGAAATCGCAAGAACAAATAAAATGCCCATTTGTCAGGATACCGGGTTTACCATTATCTATATGGATGTTGGACAAGAAGTGCAATTGGTTGGAGGCGACATTAATGAGGCAATTAATAAAGGTGTTGCCCAGGGTTATGTGGAGGGCTTTCTTCGCAAATCTATCGTGGAGAATCCAATTACCAACCCTAAGAATACTGGGAATAACACGCCTGCAATAATTCATACGCACATTGTCCCCGGTGATCAGGTTAAAATTACGATGCTGCCAAAAGGGGGTGGCTCTGAAAATATGAGCCGGTTAAAAATGATGAAACCTGCAGACGGAATTGAGGGAATTAAAGAATTTGTTATTGAAACGGTTTCAAATGCAGGAGGAAATCCCTGTCCTCCAACTGTGATTGGCGTTGCAATTGGTGGCACTTTCGATTATGTCGCCTATCTTGCCAAAAAAGCAGTAACTAGAAAGTTTGGTGAACGAAATCCCAATCCAAAACTTGCTGAACTTGAAGTTGAATTGCTCGAAACAATCAATAAATTGGGAATCGGTCCGGCCGGTTTGGGTGGAAATATAACCTCTCTGGATTTATTTATTGAAGAATTTCCACGCCATATTGCAACTTTCCCGGTTGCTGTTAATATCCAGTGTCATGCAGCAAGAGTAAAAACAAAAACCATTTAAATTATGAGTATACATATTACGACTCCTTTAGATAATGAGAAAATCAAAAAACTAAAGATCGGTGACGAAGTCTTTATCTCCGGAACCATTTATACAGCCCGTGATGCGGCACATAAAAAACTTGTTGACTTGTTGAATAATAATGAGCCCTTGCCATTTGACCCCAAAGGAAGCGTCATATTTTATGTGGGGCCTTCTCCAGCGCAACCCGGTCAAGCAATTGGTGCAGCAGGTCCAACCACCAGCTATCGAATGGATCCTTTTGTAGAAGACCTTCTGCAGGTCGGTATGAAAGGAATGATTGGGAAAGGCTCTCGGTCTGCCGACGTGGTAAATGGCTTGAAAACCCATTGCGCCGTGTATTTCGGAGCAACCGGAGGTGCAGCAGCTCTGTTGTCAAAAACAATAATAAAGGCGGAAGTTATCGCCTTTGATGAACTTGGTCCGGAAGCTGTCCGTAAACTACAGGTTGAAAATATGCCACTGATTGTCATTAACGATTGCTATGGCAATGATTTGTATATCGAAGGCAGAAAAAAATGGGCAAATCAATAATGTGAAATTGTGCTATAATTTATAAACTTAATCAATTAAATTGCTATGACAAATTTTTTTACCACCTCCATCGGAAGGAAGATACTGATGAGTGTGACGGGTTTGTTTCTTATCATGTTTTTATTGGTGCATCTTACCGTAAATTCAATGATATTATTTGATGGAACCGGAGACTTATTTAATCGTGCAGCTCATTTTATGGCAACAAATCCCTTAATTCGGGTGGTTGAACCATTGCTTGCAATTGGCTTGCTTGCTCATTTTTTAATCGCATCCTTGATTACGTTGCGAAATCAACAGAATCGCAATGTGAATTATTCTGCACTCGGTAGGTATAAAGAGCGAAAAGCCTCTGCGGGAAGCTCTTGGACTAGCAGAAATATGTACATCCTCGGAACTGTAATTATCGTATTTCTGGTTATTCATCTCATTAATTTCTTTTGGAAAATGAAATTTACCGGAGATCCTTTGCTATCTGGAGTGATAATTAATGGTGAACATATGGAAAATGCTTACGCACTGGTAACCGGACTTTTCATTAATTGGAAATGGGCCGTTGCTTTATATGTAATTGGTGCAATTGCTCTGGGATTACATCTTTATCACGGGGTGTGGTCAGCTTTTCAAACCCTGGGATGGAGTAACAAAAAATGGAGAAAAATTTTGAATGTTATTGGCGTATTATTTTCAACGCTATTAGCACTCGGATATTCCAGTATCCCACTTTATGTAATGATTCGTTCAATGATTTAATGACAAAACCAAAAATCCAATGGCAAAATTAGACGCAAAAATTCCAAATGGACCACTGGCACAAAAGTGGATAAATCATAAAAACTCACTGAAATTAGTGAGCCCTGCAAATAAAAAGAAAATGGACATTATTGTGGTCGGTACCGGTGTGGCTGGTGCAGCAGCAGCGGCAAGTCTCGGTCAAATGGGATATAATGTCAAAGTGTTCTGTTTTCAGGATTCCCCCAGACGTGCTCACTCCGTAGCGGCACAAGGAGGAATCAATGCAACAAAAAATTACCGAAACGATAACGATTCTGTATATCGTTTGTTTTATGATATGATAAAAGGGGGAGATTTCCGTGCACGAGAAGCCAATGTTTACCGTGCAGCTGAAGTTAGCAGCTCAATTATCGACCAATTGACAGCGCAAGGCGTACCCTTTGCCCGGGAATACAGTGGCGACCTTACGACCCGCTCTTTCGGCGGTGTACAGGTTTCCAGAACTTTCTATGCACAAGGTCAAACCGGACAACAGGTTTTACTCGGTAGCTATAGCGCACTGAAACGTCAAATTGCAAAAGGCAGCGTTACTATGTATGAGCGTCGGCAGATGCTGGAAATTGTTACAATTGACGGAAAAGCACGGGGAATTGTCTGTCGTAATCTTGTTTCCGGTGAGCTTGAAAGACATTCTGCTCATGCTGTGGTAATGGCGTCTGGTGGCTACGGAACCATTTATTTCCTTTCAACACTTGCTGTAAATTCAAGTGGGGAAGCAGCTTATGCAGCATATAAAAAAGGAGCTTTCTTTGCGAACCCAAGTTTTATTCAAATTCACCCGTCATGTATTCCTCAATTAAATGAGTATCAGTCAAAATTGACGCTGATGTCGGAATCATTGCGTAATGACGGACGGGTTTGGGTGTCAAAAGCTCAGGGAGATAAACGGAAACCAAATGATATTCCTGTTGAAGATCGTGATTATTACCTGGAAAGACGATATCCTGCATTTGGAAATCTTGTGCCTCGTGACATTGCATCCCGTGCGGCCAAAGAACGTTGTGATGCCGGATATGGTGTCGGTGATACCGGTTATGCCGTGTATCTCGATTTTTCGGATGCAATCAAAAAGCAAGGCAAGAAAGTAATCAAAAATAAGTACGAAAATCTCTTTGATTTGTACGAAAAAATTACCGGGGAAAGTCCATACGAACAACCTATGAAAATTTATCCTGCCGGACATTATACCATGGGCGGGCTGTGGGTTGATTATAACCTTATGACAACAATTCCCGGCTTGTATGCAATAGGAGAAGCCAATTTCTCAGATCATGGCGCGAACAGACTGGGAGCATCTGCCTTAATGCAGGGTTCCGGAGATGGATATTTCATCCTTCCGATTACTATAAACGATTATCTCGCCGATGAAATTCAAACGCCTAAAATTTCCACCGATTTACCGGAGTTTCATGATGCTGAACAAGAAGCCCGTGGACGCATTGAAAAATTGATGAATATCAAAGGAAAGACATCGCCATTAGCCTTCCATAAAAAACTTGGGAGAATTATGTGGGACAGAGCAGGAATGGCACGCAACAACGAAGGATTGAAAAAAGGCATTGAGGAGGTTAATCTACTTGAAGATGAGTTTTATAAAGACCTCAATATAACCGGTAGTACTGAAAGCATGAACCAAACGCTCGAACGGGCATTACGTGTTGCTGCATCCTTCGAAATTGCCAGATTAATTATTTACGATGCTTTAAATCGGAAAGAGTCATGCGGTGCGCATTTCCGTGAAGAATATCAAACGCAGGATGGCGAAGCATTACGTAATGACAATGAATTCAGCTATGTTTCAGTTTGGGAATATCAAGGCAGCCAAAAGACACCGAATCTGCATAAAGAGGATTTAGTTTTCGAAGAAGTGAAAGTTCAACAAAGAAGTTATAAATAAAACTGTTCAATGAAATTAAAATCAGTGCTATGAAATTAACATTAAAAGTCTGGCGACAAGCCGGTCCTAAAGATAAAGGTCAGTTTGAAACATATCAGCTCGATAATGCATCTCACGATATGACATTTCTGGAGATGATGGATGCGTTGAATGAAAATCTGATTGCCGAAGGAAAAGATCCTGTCGCTTTTGAACACGATTGCCGTGAAGGAATTTGCGGAAGTTGCGCCATGATGGTTAATGGACGACCGCATGGTCCGGGTCAGGAAATTACAACCTGCCAGTTAAATATGAAAGCCTTTAAAGATGACGAAACCATTACGGTAGAACCTTGGCGGACAAATTCTTTTCCTGTGATTAAGGATTTGGTTGTCGATCGCAGTGCTTTTGAGAAAATTATGGAAGCCGGCGGATTTGTCAATGTTGAGGTGGGTTCAGCTGTGGATGCTAATACTTACAAAGTTTCCAAAGCAAAAGCCGATGAAGCGTTTGATGCAGCTGCATGTATCGGTTGCGGTGCTTGTGTGGCAGCCTGTAAAAATTCATCTGCCATGTTGTTTGTCGCTGCGAAAGTGTCACAGTATGCCCTCTTGCCCCAAGGCAAAACAGAAGGGGTACAACGTGCCTGGAATATGCTGAGAAAAATGGATGAACTTGGCTTTGGATCATGTTCAAATACCGGTGCATGTGAAGCCGAATGTCCTAAAGGAGTAAGCCTGACGCATATCGCTAGATTAAATCGTGAATTTATTATATCAGGATTTAAAAGAGCCGGTGCTGAAAAACTTTAAATTGTAAACTAGTTCAATCTTATATTATGGAAAAAATTAAACTTGACCTATCAAATCTGAAAATGGCCTTTCCTGATGATTTCAGTGAAGCCCAAATTGCTAAAGCACAAACTATTTTCTTGAAGAATTTGGCATATTCTGCACATAAGTATTATGGCGGGAAAATTCAAATCATTCCGAAAGCTGCTGTTCCAGGATTCAACTGGTTTAATGTATGGTACACTCCCGGAGTATCTAAAGTTTCAACCAGTATTCGTGATGACAATAATGAATCATTTAATTTGTCAAATCGTGGAAATCTTGTCGCCGTTGTAAGCGATTCAACCCGTGTTTTAGGAGATGGTGATGTTACTCCATCAGGAGGACTTGGTGTGATGGAAGGAAAAGCATTTTTGATGAAATACCTCGGTGGGGTTGATGCAGTCGCACTTTGTGTCGATTCAACCAATGAAAAAGGAGAAAAAGATCCCGATAAAATTATTGAATTTGTAAAAATGTTGCAGCCCAGCTTTGGAGCAATTAATCTCGAGGATATCTCTCAACCGAATTGTTATAAGGTGCTGGATACGCTAAGAGAAGAATGTAAAATCCCTGTTTGGCACGATGATGCGCAGGGAACAGCTTCTGTTACACTCGCAGGTTTAATTAATGCACTTAAAATTGCGGAGAAGAAAATTGGTGATGTTAAAATTGCAATGATGGGTGCAGGTGCATCTAATACAACCATTGCCCGGCTGATTATCGCTGCTGGAGGTGATCCGAAAAAAATCGTTCTCTTTGATTCAAAAGGCTCACTGCATAAAGATCGTGATGATATCCGTAACAACAAAGCATTTTATCGTAAATGGGAACTCTGTGAAATCACAAATCCTGATAAAATTGATGGATTCGCTGAAGCCGTCAAAGGGGCAGATGTGTTGATTGCCCTGTCGAAACCAGGCCCGGATACAATTAAGCCGGAATGGATTTCTGCTATGGCGGAAAAATCTATTGTGTTTGTTTGTGCTAATCCTGTCCCTGAAATTTATCCCTATGCCGCAAAAGAAGCAGGTGCATTTATTGTCGCAACCGGACGCGGAGATTTTCCGAATCAAGTGAATAATTCACTCGGTTTCCCAGGAATTCTTAAAGGTGCTTTGATGGTTCGTGCCCGGAAAATTACTGATCAAATGGCGATTGCTGCCGCTGAATCCCTTGCTAAATATGCAGAAAAACGCGGTATTAGTGCCAATGATATCATCCCAAAAATGGATGAAGCTGCTGTTTTCCCGGTGGAAGCTGCTGACGTGGCTATGCAAGCCATTAAAGATGGTGTCGCACGAGTAGAAATGACCTGGCAGGAAGCTTTTGATATTGCGAAAAGAGACATTGAATATGCACGTGGACTTACAGATCACTTGATGGAAGAGAAATTCATCGACGCTGTGCCTCAAGAATTACTCGATGTAGCTTTGCAGACAGCTATTGATGAAGTCAAATAAAATTACTGATAACCAAAAAAATGCCGGACAATAGTTCGGCATTTTTTCTTTCCAGTGCTTAATGAACATAAAACACTTCCGTGTGTTTGTTTTTTGAAAAAACATGAAAACTATGGCAGATAAAATTTCAGATCCAATCGGACGATTAATGGGCTTAAGATATAAATCACATCCCTGGCATGGAGTACATATCGGAGCTGATGCACCCGAAATAGTCACATCATTTATCGAAGTAGTGTCAACTGATACAGTGAAATACGAAATTGATAAAGAGTCTGGCTACTTGATGTTAGACCGACCACAAAAATATTCCAATGTTGTACCTGCAATTTATGGATTTATTCCGCAAACATTCTGTGGTGACAGAGTTGGACAGATTTGTGCTGATATAGCAAATCAAAAATCCATTAAAGGAGATGGCGACCCAATTGATATTGTCGTGCTTACTGAAAAATCAATTGCTCATGGTGACATTCTGGTTAAAGCAAAACCCATCAGCCAGCCGGCTGATTGACGGCGAAGAAGCAGATGATAAAATTGTTGCAGTTTTACGTAATGATGTGGTGTATAGTCATTATAATGATATAACCGATTGCCCGGATATTGTCATTCAACGACTCAAACATTACTTTTTAACCTATAA
>CAYOUD010000034.1:0-1076 GCA_964407055.1 uncultured Bacteroidales bacterium
GTAACAGGGAGAAAGGGGAACAACCCTTAGCTCTCTTTGCTCCGTTTCGCTACGCAAAGAGAGAAAAGCACTGCGATATTAAGAGTATATTAATACTCCTAAAAGTTGCATTTACTAATTGAATTTACGTTGTTATATTATCTTACAGAACTATTTATCCATTAGCTTTGCAAATACTTATTTTTAATTAATATTGGTTTGAAAAATGCAAGGCGCTGCAAATCAATGGATAAACAGCTTAAGCTAGTGGGCGAAACTGTTTAGGATTTTTGTCCGTCGATTTTGATGCCTGAATATGCACAAAAAAGGGAATTCCCTTTTTAGGGAAAAGTAAGAATATGAGTTAATCGATTGGCATACACAGCCTTAGTGGTGTTTTCTGTATTGACAACTGGCGGAGAGGAAGGGATTCGAACCCCCGGTCCGCATAAGCGGACAACGGTTTTCGAGACCGCCCCGTTCGACCACTCCGGCACCTCTCCATTTGTATGGCAAAGATAATGAAGATATCTAACAAATTAAAATATGATGACATATAATTACCTAACCTGCATTATTCATGGAATTCCCTTTGCACACCTAAAATTAGGTGTAAATTATTAATTGTTTTTAGGCTTTAAAATGTTAGTATATTGATATATGCAAATATGCTTAATTTTGCAATGAATAATGCAGGCTAATTGCCTTTGTCAATTAACCATTCGATATATTTTCTGGATTTTTTACGTTTGATTTGAAGTTCCCGATTACGAGCTTCAGAAAGAGTTTGAAATTCTTCTGAATAAACAAGTACCCAATCTTTTGTGTGTCCGGTAAAGCCTTTGTGTTTTTCGTTGTGTTTTTTTACTCTTTGCTCAATATTTTGAGAAGACCCGATGTAATATTTGTCTCTAGTTTTAGAGAAAAGGATGTACACGTAAAACACTAGCAATTGGTTTAAATAAAAAAACCTCAGTAAACCTGAGGCTTTTTTTGTGGGCGATATAAGATTCGAACTTATGACCCCTTGGGTGTAAACCAAATGCTCTGAACCAACTGAGCTAATCGCCCTAATATTTTTAGAACTTTTGGCAATT
>CAYOUD010000034.1:1176-19078 GCA_964407055.1 uncultured Bacteroidales bacterium
CTCCCGAGGCAAACTCGGGATGCTCTGAACCAACTGAGCTAATCGCCCTAATATTTTTAGAACTTTTGGCAATTAGTGTTTTTCCAGAGATTACAAATTCTATTTGAACTTATGACTCTCCCGAGGCAAACTCGGGATGCTCTGAACCAACTGAGCTAATCGCCCTAATATTCTGTGAACATTACATCACTTAATTCGTGAATGCGGATGCAAATTAAACCTATTTTTTTTGAATTGCCAAATGCTTTGCAAAAAAAATTATAAAATTTCTGCAACTGTAAAAGTGCTACCTCCAACAAAAATAAAATCATCCTCATTTGCTAGCTGTTTTGCTTTTTGGTAAGCTGTTTTTATATCTTTAATAATTATTCCTTTAAGTTTGAATGCAGCAGCTTCTTCATGAAGTTTTTCTGCCGAGAGTGCCCTCGGAATTTTTGCTTCTGCGAAAATATATGTTGCCCTTTTGGGAAATAAAGGAAGGATTTCCTCCAAATTTTTGTCGTTAACTACTCCTAAAACAATGATGAGATTTTTATAATCAAAAGATTTAATTTGCCGAATTACATGGGTAAGTCCTTCTGTATTGTGGGCAACATCACAATAAATAGTTGGTTTGTCGCTTAGTTTTTGCCATCTCCCCATAAGATTTGTATTTGCTTTAACATTTGAAATTCCCTTTAAAATATGTTGTTCAGAAATATCCCAATCCGATTTCTTAATGTCAAATGCACTTAATATTGTTGCAATATTTTCAATTTGATATTTTCCGGTTAAATCTGAACTGATTTCGACAAGGGTATTGTTGCATGAATAGGTAACATACATCTGATTATCCGAATGATAAAAATCAATTAATTTATACTTTTTGGGAGCAAAGTGAATCTCTGTTTGTTTAGTTTTTGCCGTTTCTTTAAAAACCTGATTTGCTGAGATATCTGAACTGCCGCTTATTACTGGGATATTTGTTTTAATGATTCCTGCTTTTTCGACTGCAATTTTTTCAATCGTGTTACCTAAAAAGGCCGTGTGGTCATAGCCGATGTTTGTTATCACAGAAAGTTCCGGACTGATGATATTTGTGCTGTCTAATCTCCCTCCCATGCCAGTTTCTATTACTGCAAAATCAACGTTTCCCTGTTTGAAATATTCAAATGCTAAAGCAACTGTCATTTCAAAAAAACTGGCTTGAAGTGTTTGAAAAGTTTTAAGATGTGTTGTCATGAAATCCAAAATCCATTGTTTTGAAATCAGTTCCCCATTAATGCGGATGCGCTCTCTGAAATCAACCAAATGCGGTGAAGTATATAATCCGGTTTTGTATCCCGCTTCCTGAAGCACTGATGCCATCATGTGTGAGACTGAACCTTTCCCGTTGGTTCCTGCAACATGAATACATTTGTAATTTTGATGCGGATGGTTAAACATTGCATCAATTTCCTGACTGCGTTTTAAATCCGCTTTGTATGCTGCTTTCCCTTCTCTTTGGTACATTGGGAGGGAATGAAACATGATGTTGAGGCATTCTTCGTATGTCACTTTGTGAGGTTTTTTAAATCCTTTTCTAATAGCACGGAGGCATTTTTATTATTTGTTTTATGGTAATCATAATACAATAAATTTCCCGACTTAGCATCTGCAATTAATTTTAAGCAATACCGGTTTTTCCCGGCTTTTATCAAATGTAAAACTAAGGTGTTTTCTCGATTTTCCGTGATAGCAATGCCAATTTCATTTTTATCAACAAATTTAAAAGGATAAGGATAGACGGCTGAAAAATTGGCTTTATTTCTCAGCGAAGCTTCAATTTCATCAGCAATTACCCAGAGCTCATAGTCTTGTAAATTGATGTTTTGTGAGGTGAAATGATTAAGAATGGTTTTGCTGTTTGGAGTTGATAATGACTCAATCGTTTTAATGTAATGTTGCATGAACTTAAGTATCAAACCGTATTTGTATGAATAGGTTTCTGCTTCTGTTTCCTTAATCGCTAAAGGAACTCCGATTAAATCCGGCAATTGATTGGTTTTTCCTGATGGATGTCCCAAGGATAAAAAGCAATACAAGTAGGACGTTCCTGTTTTGTCCTTTTCTAGGGTAACCGGATTTAGATAGATAAAGGAATTTGATTTGATTTTTGCTAATTCAGGAAACATAGGAGCGTTAATCGCTTCAAAGCCAGTCAAATGCCAGTGTCGCTCCATCGCTGCTTGCATTTCTATGTTGAATTCAGAAATGAGTTTATTTTCTAAAACTAGATAAGTTTTTGATGTCTGGAGGCGTTCGATTTCACTTGCACTTGGTACTGTTAAAAAATCCTGAGCAGAAAGATTTATGTTCGTCAAGATAAAACCAGTTGCAAAAAAAAACGTAAAATGTTTAATTTTTCGGGAAATAGACAGGATGTTTTTCATTGAATTGTCGGATATAATAAAACATTAATTTCTTTTTCTTCCGTTTACGTAAATCCATAAACTCTTGATGAAGTGAGGAGTCTGATTTGATTAGCTCCTCTACAGTTTCGTGGCTGAAGCTGTAAGTTTTCCCGCTTCGCAAATCCAGCATCAATTGTAAGTTTTCTGTCCTGGTGTAACTTGATGGACCTGTGTATCGATAATAAGGATCGTAAAACGGATCGTGCATTTGATTCTGCCGAATAATTACTTGGGCAACAAAGTGACTAATGCTTCCAATGTATGGAATAACGTGAAATCCGCCCAAATAGTAAGTGTAAATTCTGTCTTGATAAGCGTATCCCCAAATGTTCTCAATTGAGACGGTTTTTTTGTTTCCGAATTGATCAAAATAATTGAGTTTTCCTACTTCAATTAATGCCTGTTCGGGATCAATTTCGTTTGGAGCAGGTAAGTTGGTTTGCGAGAATGGTAGTGCTTTATTATTTCTAAAACTGGTAAAATCGAGAAAAACCCCATCATTAAAATTATAAGATAGGTCATATTTTACCATTTTCACAGAGTCAATTGGTTGTGCGTTTGCATTTCCAAATGTGATTAACAGGCATAATATTAAAAAAGCGTGCTTCATATCGATTACGAACTTACAAAAATCTGTCCGTTTTAGAAAGATTTTGAATCAAATTTTTCCTTGATTCTTTTGTTGTTAAAAAATATTGAAATAATTTAAATTTTGTGGGTAGTCTTTATTGTTACAGTATAGATATTTCCTACCTTTGAGCCAAGTTTTATTTTAACATTATTACATTGCCATGAAACCAATACGATCTGCTTTAATTTCTGTGTTTCACAAAGAGGGTTTAGCCCCAGTTATTCATAAGCTTAACGAGCTTAATGTGAGTATTTATTCAACAGGTGGAACTCAAAAGTATATTGAATCTTTTGGTGCTGATGTGACACCTGTTGAGGATATTACCTCCTACCCATCGATTTTGGGGGGACGAGTTAAAACATTGCACCCAAAAGTGTTTGGTGGCATTTTAAAACGTCGTGATCTGGAGTCTGATATTGAAGATGCTGAAAGTTATGGTATTCCTGATTTGGATTTGGTAATTGTGGATTTATATCCATTTGAAAAAACAATAGCCTCGGGAGCGAGTCATGATGAAATTATCGAGAAAATTGATGTTGGTGGTATTTCTTTAATTCGCGCTGCTGCAAAGAATTATAATGATGTGTTGATTGTTTCAAATGCAGCTCAGTATGATAAGTTATTAAATCTACTTGAAGATAAAAAAGGACAATCCGATTTAGAAGAACGTCGCAACTTTGCAATGGAGGCTTTTGCCGTGTCATCTCATTATGATACTGCAATATTTAATTATTTTGATGATGGTGATTTGACTGCATTCCGTCAGAGTTTCAGTCAGGTCAGAACAATTCGATACGGAGAAAATCCACATCAAAAAGCATATTATTTTGGAGATTTTGATACGATTTTTGATCAAATTCACGGAAAAGAAATTTCGTACAATAATTTATTGGATATTGATGCAGCAGTTTCGCTGATTCACGATTTTGAAGAGACTACCGTTGCGGTGCTCAAACATAATAATGCGTGTGGGTTGGCAAGTAGAAAACACTTGAAACATGCTTGGGTCGATGCTTTGGCAGGAGATCCAGTTTCTGCTTTTGGCGGCATTATTATTGCCAATACCACAATGGATGCGGAAACAGCTCAGGAAATTCATAAAATCTTCTTCGAAGTAATTATTGCTCCCGGATACACGGATGAAGCGTTGGAAGTCCTGAAACAAAAGAAAAATCGGATTATTTTGATTCAAAAAGAGATGAATCTGACAAAAAATCAGTTCAGAACCGCTTTGAATGGAGTGTTATTTCAGGATCGTGACATGAAAAAAGAAACATCCGAAGATTTAAAAACCGCGACTAATCGTGCGCCCGAACAGCGTGAAATTGAAGATTTATTGTTCGCTAACAGCATTGTGAAACATACAAAATCCAATGCAATTGTGTTGGTTAAAAACAAACAATTATTGGCGAGTGGGGTAGGGCAAACATCCCGTGTTGATGCGTTAAAACAGGCAATTCACAAAGCAAAATCGTTTAATTTTGATTTGGACGGGGCGGTAATGGCATCGGATGCATTTTTCCCGTTTAAAGATTCGGTGGAGATTGCTTATGAGGCTGGTATTAAGGCTGTTATTCAGCCTGGGGGCTCAATTCGTGATCAGGAATCTGTGGATTTTTGTAATGAAAATGAAATAGCTATGATATTTACTGGCATTCGCCATTTTAAACATTAAGAAATTTTATTAACTTTAAGGCTAAAATTTAAGTCAATGGGTATATTCTCATTTTTAACACAGGAAATTGCTATCGATTTGGGGACGGCAAATACGATCATCATTTATAATGATAAGATTTTGGTTGATGAACCATCAATCGTTGCTTTGGATGAAAAGACAGGGAAAATGATTGCAATTGGTCATAAAGCCCGGCAAATGCATGGTAAAACACACGCTAATATTCGTACAATACGTCCTTTGCGCGATGGAGTAATTGCAGATTTTCATGCCGCTGAAATAATGATTCGTGGGATGATTAAAATGATTAATAAAAAGAAGCGTTGGATTAATCCATCCCTTAAAATGGTAGTTTGTATTCCTTCCGGTAGTACAGAGGTTGAAATTCGTGCGGTACGTGACTCTGCTGAACACGCAGGTGCCCGCGAAGCATACCTCATTTACGAACCAATGGCTGCTGCAATTGGGATTGGTGTTGATGTTGAAGCGCCTGATGGTACCATGGTTGTGGATATTGGCGGTGGAACAACTGAGATTGCAGTGATTTCTCTTGGTGGTATTGTTTGTAATAAATCCATTCGCATAGCCGGTGATGAATTTACTGATGATATCATGGAGTACATGAGACATCAGCATAATATTAAAATCGGAGACAGAACGGCTGAGGATATTAAAATCAGAGTCGGTGCTGCGATGACAGAACTTGATGATCCGCCGGAAGATTATATCATTCGTGGACCTCACCAAATGACAGCACTTCCGATTGAAATTCCGGTTTCCCATGAGGAAATTGCACATAGTCTTGATAAATCAATCTCTAAAATTGAAACGGCAATTATGGCTGTTCTTGAACAAATTCCACCCGAGTTGTATGCTGATATTTATAACAAAGGAATTTATCTCGCAGGAGGAGGTGCTTTGCTTAGAGGTTTGGACAAACGTATAAACCAAAAAACAAATATTCCGGTTATCGTTGCAGACGACCCATTACACGCTGTGGCAAGGGGAACCGGTATTGCCTTGAAAAATGTGGATAAATTTCAGTTCTTATTGAGATAAACCGAAATAGAACATGAGAAATCTGCTCAAATTATTTTTGAAATACTATGCAGTGTTTCTCTTCCTTCTGTTGGAATTTCTGGCTTTTCTAATGCTGTTTCAACAGAACCATTATCATAATGCCGTATTTCTAAATAGTGCATCCGGAGTGGTTGGTTTTATTAATACCCAAACGGCACATGTTACAGATTATTTTTCCCTGAAAAAGGAAAATGACTTGCTTCAACAGGAAAATCTTGAATTAAGACAAGCGTTTGAAAAGAAAAGTGCTGTTTCTGAGGCGTATGAAAGTGGTTTTTTTGATGCGAAGGTGATTAACAATTCGGTAATTCGTCAGAAAAACTACATCACCATTAGCCGCGGTGAAATGCACGGCGTGAAAAAACAAATGGGAGTGATTGGTCCTAATGGAGTGATTGGAATTATTGAAAGTACCAGTCGCTATTTTGCCAGCGTTATCCCGATTATTAATATCAATTTTCACGTGAGTGCACAACTTTCAAAAAATAGTTATTATGGTTCGCTAGGCTGGGATGGGCAAGATTATCGCTTTGTGCAATTGCAAGAAATTCCAAATTATGTTGATGTGCAAAAGGGAGATACCATTGTTGCCAGCGGGTTTTCATATAGTTTTGATGAAGGACAATTAATTGGAACCGTTTACTCAGCAGAAAAATCCGCAGCTAGCGCATTCTGGACAATTCAGGTGAAGTTATCAACCGATTTTCGTAGTATTAGTCATGTTTACGTGATTGACAGAGCTAAAGTTGAGGAACAAATAAAACTGGAGCATACACATGATTAAGTATTTGCCAAAATATTTGCTGATTTTCATTGCTTGTGCCCTTTTACAAGTGGTCATATTTAATGAAATGCAGATTTCTCGTTTTTTGAACCCATCATTTTATGTGCTCTTTATTCTTCTGCTGCCGTTTGAAACACCCAAATGGTTACAGCTCATTGCTGCATTTGCTTTAGGAATGATTATTGACGCTTTTATGAATACTGGTGGAATGAATACGGCTGCTACTGTTTTTATGGCTTTCCTACGCCCCGGAGTATTAAACTTGGCAAGTCCGAGAGATGGGTATGAGGCTGGCAGTTTCCCGCGAATTGCACAGATGGGTTTTTCCTGGTTTTTTAAATATAGTCTTATTTTAATTGTTTTTCACCAGTTTGCATTGTTTCTCATTGAAGCAATGACCTTTAATTTTGTCGGAATGACTGTTTTGGTTGCCCTTGCTAATACTTTTGTAACTATGTTTTTTGTGATTCTGAGTCAATATGTAATGTTTAAGCGATAATGAATAAACCTAATCCGCGGACATACGTAATCACTGCTGTCATTGTTGTTGTTTCAGTGATATTCCTTGTGCGTTTATTCTTTTTACAGGTGCTTAGTGATGAATATGAGGTTTCTGCGCTCAATAATTCACAACGACACATTATTCAGTATCCGCCAAGAGGAATAATTTACGACCGAGATTCAGCAATCCTTGTGAGCAATAAAGCCGGATATGATTTGATGGTTATTCCTCAACAAGTGAAAACAATTGATAGTCTGCGGTTCGCCAATGCCCTAGGTATTGATATGCAGTCTTTTCGAAGAAGGCTTGCTGAAGTGAGTTTTTATTCACGATTTCGACCGTCTATTTTTTATAAAATGTTGTCGGCAGAAGAATATGCAGGTATTCAGGAAATGCTTTACGATTATGAAGGGTTTTATGTGCAACCCAGGGTGATGCGGCAATATGCGGAGAAAATTGGTGCGCACATTATGGGTGATATCGGGGAAGTTAATGATAATATGATTGCTAGCGATGCTTATTATCGTATGGGAGATTATGCCGGAGTAAACGGAATTGAAAAGTACTATGAAAAAAGCTTGCGCGGTAAAAAAGGGGTCAAAATATTTCTTGTAGATGCGCACAATCGAATTAAAGAATCCTATAAAAATGGAAAATTTGACACCTTGCCTGAAGCCGGGAAATCGTTAGTTTCCAGCATTGATATTGACTTGCAGGCATATGGAGAAACCCTTTTTGAAAATAAAATTGGGGGTTTGGTTGCCATTGAACCCAAAACAGGTGAGATATTGGCATTGGTATCTTCTCCGGGGTATGATCCAAATTTACTTGTCGGAAGAAAACGTGGGTTTTATTATGATAGTTTGCTAAAAGCACCAAATAAACCATTAATTAATCGTGCTATAAATTCGGCTTATCCACCTGGAAGCACCTTTAAGGTTGCTCAGGCGATTGTCGGGTTAGATGATAATTTAATTAATGAAAATACATCAATTCCTTGTAATAAATCATGGGTGAATTGTCACAATCATCCTCCCGCTACCGATATAATTAAGGCGGTTCAGTTCTCCTGTAATCCGTATTTTTATCAAGTGTTCAAGCGTATGGTTCAGCGTGGATATGAAGAGAGTGTTTTCAGGGATTCGCCCATAGGCTTAGATATGTGGAAAGAAAAAATCAGTTTGTTCGGATTTGGACAATCGCTTGATATTGGCTTGCCTTCAGTAAGTTCTGGACAGATTCCGGGTTCGGATTATTACGATGCACTTTACGGACAATATCGGTGGGCATTTTCCACCATATATTCATTGAGTATCGGTCAGGGAGAAATATTGGCAACTCCTTTGCAGTTGGCACATTTTGTGTCTATTGTTGCAAATCAAGGGTATTACTATATACCTCATATTGTGAAATCTGTTGGAGTAGAGGGAAAAGAAGCAAAATATCGCAAGAAATATATTCTTCCGTTTAAACCAGAAGTTTATCCTCCAATTGTTGAAGGGATGAAAAATGCAGTCAATGCACCTCACGGAACAGCTGGGTTGGCACGAGTTAAAGATATTACAGTATGTGGAAAAACCGGAACGGCACAAAATCCGCATGGAGAGGATCATTCAATATTTATGGCCTTTGCTCCAATGGAGAATCCTAAAATTGCAATTGCTGTTTATGTTGAAAATGCTGGTTATGGCGGTACCTGGGCTGCCCCAATTGCGAGTTTGATGATTGAAAAATATCTTACAGATACAATTACTAATAAATGGGGTGAAGAACGAATTTTAAACGCAAATTTAATTCCTGAAACTGAGGATGAGAACGCGGATTAACATACTGAAACAGTTAGACTGGTTTACGATTGGAGTATTTCTACTCCTTGCAGTCATTGGTTGGTTTAGCATTTTTTCCTCTTCATGGGAAGGGATCGGGGATCGTATGTTTGAGCCGGGTAGTAGACAAATGAAACAAGCGGTTTGGGTTGGATTGTCTTTTGTGATGATTATTTTAGTTTTTCTGTTTGACAGCAAATTCTTCTCTGCTTTTGCTTATGTATTGTATGGTGTGGCTATGTTTTCATTAGTTGCGGTTTTAATTTTTGGAAAAGAGGTTAACGGCGCACGTTCATGGTTTGAGTTTGGTAGCTTTAGATTTCAACCTGCAGAATTTGCAAAAATATTCACAAGCCTTGCCCTTGCACAGCTTTTATCATCGTTTCAATTTAATTTAAAAAAAGTGAAACACCTAATTTTTGCATTTGCAATTATTATGATTCCTGTAGCTATGATTATTTTGCAAAATGATACAGGGTCAGCACTCGTGTTTTTCGCTTTAATTATTGTGCTTTATCGAGAAGGAATGAAATCAACTTACCTTTTTATTGCGATAGCTGCGGCATTATTATTTATCTTGTCTGTGCTTATTTCGCCCGGTTGGGTATTGGCAGGCTCTGCATTTGTGTTGTTGCTGCTGTATTGGTTAAATGAACATGATAATAAAGGTTTTTTCGTAGCGTTATTTATTGCCGTGGGGTTTGCTGCCATTTTGGTTTTTCTTAAACAAAGAGAAATCTTGAATTTGAGTTTCGTGTGGATTGTTACCATTGCTGTCTTGATTACCTTATTGAGTTTGTTGCCGGGAATGTTGCGTGCACGCCGCAATACGGCTTTGGTTTTAGGTGGAATCTTACTCGGCACATTCGTTTATATTAATACCCTCGATTATGTTTATTATAATGTCTTGCAATCACATCAGCGGGATAGAATTGAACACACACTGGGTTTGAAAGATGATCCCCTCGGTATCGGATATAATGTAAATCAAAGTAAAATCGCAATTGGCTCCGGTGGTTTTTCAGGAAAAGGATTTTTACAGGGAACTCAAACAAAATTTGATTTTGTGCCTGAACAGAGTACTGATTTTATCTTTTGTACAATTGGTGAGGAATTTGGATTCCTCGGAACCGGACTGGTTGTCCTTTTATTTGCAACGCTGCTGGTTCGCCTAATCATGCTGGCAGAAAGACAACGATCCAAGTTCTCAAGAGTCTATGGTTATGCCGTTGTGTCGATATTGTTTTTTCATGTGACCATAAATATCGGGATGACAATCGGCTTAATGCCGGTTGTCGGAATTCCTTTGCCGTTTTTTAGTTATGGAGGCTCTTCCTTTATGGCATTTACCTTATTTCTTTTTATTTTCCTGAGATTAGATGCCAATCGGTTAGAGATATTCCGTTAATCCTTTTTCCAAATAAGTCCCTTTAATTTAGATAGTAAAAATTAAACATTTCCTACAATTGATTTGTTGTAGATAGCATAAGTTTTAATTAAAATCCAGAACTATGTTAACAGATATTGAAATTGCAAGAAAAGCAAAAATTCAACCAATAAAGGACATTGCTGCTAAGCTGAATGTGATTGAAGACCAACTTGAACCTTATGGACATCATAAGGCAAAACTTCCGCTGAGTTTGATTGATGAGGAAAAGCTTAGCAAGTCAAAACTAATTTTGGTAACTGCCATAACACCAACTCCTGCAGGAGAAGGAAAAACAACGACTTCCATTGGTTTAACTCAAGCGATGAATCGAATCGGTCATCAAACAACGGTGGTTTTGCGTGAGCCATCACTTGGCCCGGTGTTTGGAATTAAAGGTGGTGCTGCAGGTGGTGGATATTCTCAGGTGATTCCCATGGAGGATATCAATTTGCATTTTACTGGTGATTTGGCTGCCATTGAAAAAGCACACAACCTGTTATCTGCATTGATTGATAATGAATTGCATTTTCAGGAACATAATTTAGATATTGATCCCAGAACCGTCTCATGGAAACGTGTAATGGACATGAATGATCGTACATTACGTCATATTGTGATCGGACTTGGAGGTAAAACGCAAGGCGTGCCTCGTGAAACTGGATTTGATATTACTGCTGCTTCAGAGGTAATGGCAATTTTGTGTCTGGCAAGCGATCCAACCGATTTGAAAAAACGACTCGGAAATATTTTTGTCGGATTTACGTATGATAAAAAACCCGTATATGCCCGCGATTTGAATGCACAAGGTGCAATGGCAGCTCTCTTGAAAGATGCAATTAAACCGAATTTGGTGCAAACACTGGAGGGAAATCCTGCAATCCTTCACGGCGGACCGTTTGCAAATATTGCTCAGGGTACTAATTCGATTTTAGCAACAAAAATGGGAATGTCTTTATCGGATTATGTCGTGACCGAAGCCGGGTTTGCTTCTGAGCTCGGTGCAGAAAAGTTTTATGATATTAAAGCACAATACGGAAATTTGAATGTGAATGCAACTGTTATTGTGGCAACCATTCGAGCCTTGAAATATCATGGTGGTGTATCGGTTAAGGATTTGAAAACACCGAATTCCGAAGCCGTGAAGAAAGGACTTGATAATTTGGATAAACATATTGAAAATATTCGTTTGTTTAATATTAATCCGATTGTTGCAATTAATCAATTCAGTGCAGATACAGATGAAGAAACACAAATTGTAATGAATCACTGTGAAAGCATGAATGTACAGGTGGCTGTTAACAGTGCTTGGGCTGATGGTGGAAAAGGGGCGGAAGAGCTTGCTGAAAAAGTAGTGAAAGCTGCCGACAGCTGTACTGTATGCTTTGAGCCTTTATATAAATTTGATTGGGATGTTGAAAGAAAGATTGAAACCATTGCCACAAAAGTATATGGTGCAAAATCCGTAGAATATTCGCGCAAGGCAAGAAAGGATTTGGAAACCATACAAAAACTCGGCTTAGATAAAATTCCGATTTGTATTGCAAAAACTCAAAAATCATTATCTGATAACCCATTGTTACGAAATCGACCAAAAGATTTCATTCTGAATATCAGGGAAATTGAAATTGCAGCGGGAGCAGGATTTATTGTCCCGATTGCGGGTGATATTATGAGAATGCCCGGATTGCCACGTATTCCGTCAGCAGAAAATATTGATATTGATGAGAATGGACAAATTTCTGGTTTGTTTTAGTCTGAATAACTTAACCCGGAAAATTCATGCCATTCCCTTTGTGCAGATGCAAGGTGATACGCTGAGTGTGCCGAAGTGCGCCTAAGCCTGCATCCCTAATTTTTTTGCAATTTTTTTGTCGATAGGTGTGTACCAAAATCCTATCTCAATTTAAAAAAATCCCATTCATTTTCAGAATAATCTAACAAGCGAATAAAATCTTTTGTGCTGATTTTTAAAATGGCATTGTGCATATTGGGTAAAAATGTAACGTGCTCCACATCTTTAAGTGACTCGTCAACAAATACTTTGCTGTGATTTTCTGTGTCGTTTAGTAAAGAAAAAACAGATACCGCACCCGGCTTGGTTTTTATCCATTTATCCATTCGCTTTTCAGAGGCAAAACTGATTTTCCCTTTTTTAAAATGGGCTTCCAAAATTTTTACCCGAAATTCCTCATAATATTTTGAGATGACGAGAAAATGCTGATTCCCTTTGTGATTGCGTAGAAATAGATTTTTGCATCGTTCTGCTCCAATGCGTTTCCAAAATGCGCCGTCATCTTCTGAGGAAAAATCACGGGGCGACTCGTAATATTCGTAAGGAATCTCTAATTCGTATAATGTGTTATAAACAATGTTTTGACCAATCATTTCTGATTATGCTTTGAGTAATATTGGTTTAATAATTCGTGTGCTGCACTGAAAGAGGATTTTTTATCACTTAAAACCTGAGTTTCCATTGCTTTGATTTGTGTTTTCATCCCTTCAGACGAATAAAAATCTGCTTTCAAGCTCTCATTTATGGTTTCGTACATCCAGTATCTTGCTTGTTCTTTGCGTCTTGCGTCAAAAAATCCGTTTCCGCGAGTTTTCCCAACATATTCCTGTACAGTATCCCAAATTTCCTGTATTCCTGATTTTGTGAGCGCCGAGCAGGTTAATACTTTTGGAATCCAGCCGCTTTCGGTGGGAGGGAACAGATGCAATGCAGATTTGTATTCCGCTTTTGCCAGCTCTGCCCGCTGAAGATTGTCGCCGTCAGCTTTGTTAATTGCAATAGCATCGGCCATTTCCATAATGCCACGTTTGATGCCTTGCAATTCATCGCCGGCGCCGGCAAGCATTAATAATAGGAAAAAATCAACCATGGAGTGAACGGCAACTTCAGATTGTCCGACACCGACGGTTTCAACAAATATGGTGTCAAATCCGGCTGCTTCACATAAAATAATGCTTTCACGGGTTTTACGGGCAACACCGCCTAGTGAGCCGGCCGATGGTGAAGGACGAATAAATGCATTTTCATCCGAACTTAACAAATTCATTCTGGTTTTATCGCCGAGAATACTGCCTTTGCTGCGTTCTGACGAGGGGTCGATCGCAAGTACTGCCAATTTTTGTCCCGATTTAACCAAGCTGTGACCCAAACTTTCTATGAAAGAAGATTTTCCTACACCCGGAACACCTGTAATGCCTATGCGAACAGAGTTTCCGGCATGTGGCACGCAAAGATTTATAATGTCTTGAGCAAGCTGTTTTTGTTCCGGCAAACTGCTTTCAATCAATGTGATAGCCTGGCTTAGAAGCGTGCGGTTTCCGTCCAGAATTCCCTTTGCATATTCCTTGGCGGACAATAGTCTGCGTTCGCGTTTAAATTTCAAATGCGGATTTACCTGTGGGGGATGATCCACCCCATCATTAACATGCAAGGCTGAATCTTTCCGTTTACTTTCTTCTACCTCTCCTTTGAAATGCGATTGTTTTTTTTTCATCAGTAGTGGGCTTTTTTGTCCAGGTAGTTTTGAATGTAATCCTTTACTCCGTCTTCTAACTTAGTGAACTCTCCCTTGTAGCCGGCATTGCGTAGTTTTTTCATTCGGGCTTCAGTAAAATACTGATATTTATCCCGTAGTTCCTCAGGAGTATCCACAAAACTGATGGCTTCAGGCAGGTTCATGGCTTTAAAACAGGCTTTTGCCAAATCGTAAAATGTTCGGCTTTGTCCGGTACCGAGATTATAAATTCCTGAGTGTTTTCTTGTTTCCATAAAATGAAGCAGCACGTCGCACACATCTTTTACATAAATAAAATCCCTGCGTTGTTCTCCGTCTTTGTAATCGTCGCGGTGAGAGCGAAAAAGTGTTATGTGTCCGTGTTCACGAATTTGCCTGTGGGCGTGCATAATAACCGAACCCATTCTACCTTTATGGTACTCATTTGGCCCATATACATTAAAGAATTTAAAACCTGCCCAAAATCCTGACTGATTTCCGCTTTCGGCTTGTTGCAGTGCCCAAATGTCAAACTGATTTTTCGATTCGCCGTAGGGATTTAACGGTTTTAGGTTCTTAATAATTTCATGATTATCATCGTATCCCAGTGAACCGTCGCCGTATGTTGCTGCCGAAGATGCATAAATCAGCGGAATCCCAAATTCGGTACAGGTATTCCACACAGATTTGCTGTAATTCAAGTTCAGTTCATCAAAAATATCAGGATTATACTCCATGGTATCAGTGCGTGCCCCAATATGAATCACAAATTGTATCCATCGCTGGTTTTTCTTTAACCATGGTATCAGCAATTTTCGGTCAATTTTTTCCGTGAAAATTTTTGAGATGTAATTTGGAGTTTTTTCAGTTTTCGTGAAATCATCCACAATCACAATATCTCTGTATCCTTCCTGATTTAATCGGGAAAGCATGCATGAACCGATGAATCCGGCAGCTCCGGTTAGTACAATCATAATCTGTTAAATTCTAAAGCAAAGATACAAAATTTGTGGGCAAAGTCCGGAAATCCCATATGTTATTGAATGGTTTTTATGGCTTGGGCGCCTAAAACCGTCTTCTGCTACTATCTATGCACACAACTTGTGGGTTTGTGTCTGGTTCAGCACGGGCTTCCGCTGGTCGCCGTCCTGAACCTGCACAAATCCACACAAGTTGCATGCATAGGATAATCCGCATCCGCCGGGGCGCAGCGCTGTCTGCCAAATTTTTTACATATCTGCTAAAAATTAAGCCAAAAATTTATCAGGATTGATAAAAATTCGGGTAATAAAGTACTTTTTGCCATAAAAGCTATCTCCAACGGGAAGCGTATTAAAACTTACTAATTAAGACAGCAGGTAAAAAGTTGGTATTTTCTGCTTTAGTATTTAATGATTTATTGATAATCCAGCTTGTTTTTGCGGAATGTGAATTGTTGAAGGCAACAATATTTTTTAATGTTTTCGGCATTTTAAACGCTTTGGATTTAACTTCTACAGGTATGATTGTTTCCATTGTATCAATAATAAAATCGACTTCTGATCCGTCAAGCGTTCTGTAATAGTAAATTTTATGATGTGTTTTTATTTTTCTGCTAATCTCCAAAAACACAAAATTTTCTAGCAATGCGCCTGCATCACTTCGCGTTTCAGGATGGTTGAAATTTCCTAAAATGACATTTCTTAAACCAATATCCGTAAAGTATAGTTTTTTCATTTTTGTGATAAGCTTTTTCTTATTTGAATGAAATGGATCAATCCGTTGAATGATAAACATTTGCTCAAGTAAGTCTAAGTATTCTTCTGATTTTCTGTATGATAATCCACAGGATTTTGAAATATTATGGATGTTTATCATGTTTCCTATTTCAATTGCTAAGATACGAAGCATCTTGTTGAATCCGACAAAATCCTCATTTCGAATAAAGGACCTAACGTCTCGCAATAAATAGGTTTTATAAATGTCATTCAACAACTCTGCTTTCTGGTCTGTGTCTGTGGTTTCAGTTAACCGAGGAAACCCACCATAAATTAAATATTCATTCAAAATTATTTCAAATCGCTTATCAATTACGGCGTAATCTGTTTCTATAGTGTATTTTTCATATAATTTACTAAGCTCAGGCTTTGAAAACATTAGGTTTTCTGTAAACGATAAGGAATAAACATCAATAAAGCGAACCCTACCAGCAAGCGATTCCTTGACATGTTGATAAATCGTTATGCTTGAACTGCCTGAACAAATAATCTTTAGTTTTGGATTGTGGTCAGTTAGTAGCTTTAGTTTTGTGTGAATTTCATTGATAAATTGAAATTCATCCAGTAATAAAAATCCATTCAAATCTGAATCAAGGTGAATTTTAAGATAGTTTTTAATTGTATTTGTATTTTTAAATAGCTCTGCAACATCTGGATCCTGAGCGTCTAAAAAAACTGTTTTCCCATATAATGGGAGGCTTTTCATAATGGAAGTTTTTCCAACTTGTCTTGCTCCTATCAGGACAACAATTGGTAATAGTTGCAGCGCATTATGAATTTGTTTGATATAATTTTCTCGTAAATGTATCATATTTACAAATATAAGATAAAACCTTAAGATAGCCAAATTTTTTACATATCTGATAAAAATTAAGCCAAAAATTTATCAAGTTTGATAAAAATTCGGGTGTGTGTAGGCAAAAATCCATTTTCCTTTTGCTCATTTTTTCCTTCATAGAATTTGTATCTTGCAAGCTGAAAATTTAAAATTGAACTATGATTTCTTTTAACGATAGCAAACTGAACAGTGTGTCAGTCCACCATGTTGGTAATCAGATGAATGACGGGAGCCTTCATTTGTCAAAAAACGCTGTTCCTTTTGATGAGGAATTGTATGATTTGTTCCTTCTTTACTTTTTGAAGACTTTTAAAGTGACAGAGCTTTTTCATTTTTATCATGACGAAGCGATTGAGCAGAATACCGCTTATGCAGCTGCACAAGATATTTTTGAGAATCCTGATAATCTTCACGCTGCATCTGAACGATTGGCTCGGCGGCTTTACAACAAAACCGAAATGGAAAATATTCGCGATGGGGAATTGCATGTGGCATATTTTACTGATTGTATGTCGATGGGAAAATTTACCGATGCTGTCGGCATTTTTAAGTCAGAAATCAAAGAACAATTCATTAAAATTAATTCCCTGACTGATACCCTTGATATCACTCACGATTTTGGGATAGGTACAAGTAAAATTGACAAAGGCTGTCTGGTTTTTAATCAAGAGAAAGAAGAAGGCTATATAGTCGCTGTTATTGATAAAGTGAGTCGCGGTGCTGAAGCGCATTTTTGGGTGGATGATTTTCTGCAAATCATTCAGAGGAAAGATGAGTATTACAACACGCAAAACGTGATGGAAATGTGCAAAACCTTTGTCACGAAAGAATTACCGAACAATTTTGAAGTAAGTAAAGCTGATCAGGCTGATATGCTCAACAAAAGTGTGAATTATTTTAAAGAAAAGGAGCAATTCGATATGAATGATTTCTCGTCTGAAGTAATGGAGCAGCCTGAGGTGATTGACAGTTTTAAAAATTACAAACAAAATTTTCAGCAAGATCGAGACGTTGAAGTACAAGAAAATTTTGACATTTCTGAAACTGCTGTCCAGAAAAAATCGCGATCCTTAAAATCTGTCATAAAACTCGATAAAAATTTTCATATTTACGTTCATGGTAATCGCAATCTCATTGAACAAGGTGAGGATGAAAATGGACGGAAATTTTATAAAATTTTCTACGAGCAGGAGGTGTAGTTTTGTTTTTAATTGGCAAAGGCGCATCCATTGTCTTACAAGACAGCGGTCAGAACGATAAAATTATGGAGGTGCAGCAAAGTTCGGTGCGGTTAGTCGCATAACCACTTTGTTGCATTCATGAAATCATGATTATTATTTCCAGCGAAAATATTGTCGTTGAGTAATTTCAACCAAACCATAACTTACCCAAACCCGCTGTTTACCGCAGCGGTTTTTTGTTTTTCTGCCACTTCTCATCCC
>CAYOUD010000035.1:0-18600 GCA_964407055.1 uncultured Bacteroidales bacterium
AACCTCTAACCTCTAACCTCTAACCTCTAACCTCTAACCTCTAACCTCAAACCTCCAACCTCCAACCTCAAACCTCAAACCTCAAACCTCAAACCTCAAACCTCAAACCTCAAACCTCTAACCTCTAACCTCTAACCTCTAACCTCAAACCTCAAACCTCAAACCTCAAACCTCAAACCTCAAACCTCAAACCTCAAACTACCTCTCAATCTCCGGCGGACAAGTTTGCAATGAGACCATCAATGCACCGACATCGGATATATTCGCATTAATTAACATGCGTTCCAACAGTGATACTGCGTGTGTATAACTTGGTCCACGTAAGTTTATCCGTCGAGGTTTATCTGTTCCGTCAGAAACCATGAAGAAACCAAATTCGCCACGTGAAGATTCCGATTTCACATAGGTTTGCCCTGCAGGGATTTTCCAATGCATTACATTTGGAGTTTTTGCTCTGACATCACCTGTTTTTGGAATTTTTGCCAAAATTTGTCTGATGAGGTCAATAGTAACCTGCAAATCATACCAACGGATTCGAGCTCTGGTGTAAATGTCTGATTCGGTTTTTACGGGTACTTCCCAATTTAATTGGTTATAAAACAGATAGGGATTGTCTTTACGGACATCGCGCTTGAATCCTGCAGCTCTGGCATTCGATCCGACAACTCCATATTCATCTATCCATGAAGGGTCTAGGTATCCGACACCCATTGCACGTTTTCTGAATACGGCGTTTTGGTACAATACATTGTCGATACGGTGAACAAATTTTTCGATGTCTTTCAGGTTTTCCTCCAAACGTGCTTCAAACCCGTCGGGTAACCCACCGCGAACACCACCGGGAAGGATATACATATGATAAATTCTACCGCCTGTGAGTTCTTCAAATCGGTCGAGGATTAGATCGCGTAAATACATTCCCCACTGAACGCCAATTCCGAGTCCCATCGTTCCGCCTTGTCCGGGAACAATACGTAAAAGCATTTGCAGCCTTGACATTTCCAGGGTCAGCATGCGTAGCCATTGCGCTCTGTCAGGGACTTCGATTCCAGCAAGTTTTTCAGTACCTACGGCAAGACAATACTCATTGGAATCTGACTCTGGAACACACATACGCACACTTGTTGGGAAACACTGAATGTATTTTCTGCGTTCAAAAAGTTTTTCAAATCCACGATGCAAGTATCCGACATGGGTTTTTGCATCGACAATTTCATCGCCGCTTAGGGTAAGTTCAAGTGACATGTTTCCTGTTACACCCGGGTGATTCGGCCCTTGCCATATTTTGACAAATTTCCCTGAAGAAAGGTCAATTTCAGGCTTTCCGTCTTTGCCAATTGTCGGGTATTTACTGCGGTCTGGGGTTATATTGAATAGTTTATTCTTCATTCGGATAAAGTTTTTGTTTCATATGAGTTTGCGGGTCTTTTCCTTCCGGCCTTGGACGCGGGAAAAAGGTCTCTTCGGAATATTTCTTTGTGTCAAATTCTCTGCGCATAGGAGGGATGCCATCCCAACCTTCTAACAGGAAGCTTTCATGAACACGTGGACTACTCGGAAAATCGATACCATACATTTCATATATTTCACGCTGGTAAGTTGCGATTTGTTGCCATAAGTGATGTGCGGTTTCCATTTCTGCTTCATCACGAGAAATCATAACACGAATTGCAATGTCTTGATGCAACGTATGATTTGTCAACAAATAATTCAACTGAAATTCGTTATTTTCAATCCAGTCCACAGCGGTTAGCAACACAAAATGTGTAAATTTCTCAGTATGTTTCAGATAAGACAACAAAGGAACCAACTGCTTTTTATCGACCTGAACCCAAGAAAGATTTTCCGGCTGGAATTCATGTCCGATACAGTTAAATTGTTGATTTATGCGTTCTAATATCTCTTTCATAATCGAATGTTTTCGTATTTACCAGTTATAATCCGGCATGTTCCAGTCTTTGATTATTTGTTTCTGATTTGCTTTGTATTCATCAAATCGTTGAACATACTCATTAGCACCTTCGGCTCTGCCTTCTTTAATTTTTTGTTTCAGTTTATTGAACCCTGCAATTAAGGCTTCCGGACGGGGCATGCATCCTGCAATATATACATCTACCGGCATGTATTTATCTAAGCGGTTAATGGTGTTGTAGGAATCAAAATACATTCCTCCGTTAATTGTGCATGAACCCAATGCGACAACATATTTCGGGTCGGGCATTTGTTCATAAGAACGAATTGCACGTTTCAGGGTTTTAATTGACAAGTATCCTGAAATAATAAATAAATTGGATTGTCTTGGGGTTGGTCGCATTGCAATTCCAAAGCGGAATGCATCAAAGCGTGGAGTTGTCAGCGGGGGGAGCTCAATGCTTCCGCATCCGGTTCCAAAGCCGAGTATCCATAAGGATTCAGATCGTGCCCAATTCAGAAATTTTTCAACGGCGCGATATCTTGGGTCACGTCGCTCCGGTCTGTCTTGCAGATAATAGTCCTGCAAGGGGTCAACTTCAATTTTTTCCCCATCCGGAGAGTAAACCGTGCGTTTCTGCAAGTGTGCTTTCGGAAATTTGTTGGTTTCCTCTGTGTTTTCCGGTTGATTATTATGTTTTGTTTCTTCTGACATAGTTTACATGATTAAAATAATTGCTAATAGTCCTAAAATTAATGGTACTCCAAAGAAAAACCGAACCGATTGCTCAATTCTGAACCGGGGAAATACTACGCCAATAAATACGGTAATAAAGTATATAAGGAAAGTTTTGATAATCAGTTCGATCCAATTATTGGCTCCACCGAACAATAAGTTCATGAATAATATGGCTTCAGTAATGTGTAGAATTGCTGCATTTGTCCGTAAAACACCGAGATAAGATGCATGATATTCGGTTGGTGGACCAATCGGAATTTCATTGGGTGCTTTTACTAAATCAAATGGGGCGTGCATAAATATCCCAAGCATTGAAAATAAAAGTGCGGCTGAGGCGATTGGATTTGTAACGATTGTCCAATTTGCGATTCCGCCTTGTTGGGCTGCTACCATTTCTGTGAGGCTCAGGGTATCATATTGTACTGCAAGAGCAATAATTCCCAGCGTAAATGGAATTTCAACCGCTGTGTATTGGGATAATCCACGACTGACACCGATAGCGGAATAAGGATGTCCACCTTCTCCTGCCCCGAGAGCCATTCCTAACATTCCAAAAAACTTAAAGTAGAGGAGTAAAATAAGGTCACCGGCAAATGCAAAATTGCTCCATCTTGGGTCTCCGAAAATAAGTGGCATAAAAAGGAATAAACCAATTCCACCGGCAATTCGAAAAACTGGACCTAAGTAAAACATGACACCATGCGATAACTGTCCTCTTGTTCCATATAATTTTATCAGATTAATCCAAGGCTGATACCAGCGAATGCCATAGCGACCACCGACACGAGCAACTATTTTTCTGATAAGTGAGGTCTTTAACATTCCCCAATTCAGGACAATGAGAAGTCCTAAAAATGTCCATAATAATTTAGCGGCAATATTTTCCATTAGATACTAAAGTTTATCAACATAAATACTATTACTGTATAAGCCACAATGTGCACCAGGTAAGTTTGGGCGTTTCCCGTGTAAATTTTCCGGATAAAATCTCCAAGGTCATGTGTTGAATCATCAATCCATTTCCAGATGTTTGATATTCCCGGAGCGACTAAAAATCCGAGTGCTTTATTGTATCCGGCAAACATATTATGTGCCATGTGGGTTGTTTCAGGGCGTTCCGGAGCTTCTGCTGAATATACAATATTGAATGATTTAATTTTCTTGACTTTACGGCTAGTTAGGAATAACCATCCGAAAAGAATCGCAAACGTGATGAAAATAATCACACCAACACGGAACCCGTTCCAGTAACCTAAACTTGTTAGTGCAGTTCCGTTATCCCAAACTAAAGCGTTTGTGGGAAAAAATCCTGAAATCATATCTCCGAAAGGACGTAGAATTAACTCGGGTTGCATACTAAAAAGCATGATAAAGCCCATCAGTAAAAATTGAGGTATGAGATACCATATCGGAGCTTCCTTAATTTTTCGATGTTGGTCTTTAAGATGCCCAAGAAAGACAGCATATAAAATTCTAAAACTGTATAAGAAGGTAATGATTCCGGCAAAAAAGACGATGGTTCCTTGCAAATACCAGGTTTTCATAATGACTGCGTTGTATAATAACCATTTTCCCGCAAACCCTGACAATGGTGGAATTCCAGCTAGGGTAATGATTGCAAACAGAACTGTGATGAATGTTAAAGGCATTCTCTTAATTAAACCGCCCATTTCATACATGTTGTGTGTTTTTGTACGGAACACGACACCCCCGATTCCGAGGAAAAGGATCGCTTTAAATGCTGCATGATTTGCAGTGTAAGTCAATCCTGCTAACCATCCTAAATGCGTCATGATTGAAAATGCAAATAAGATGTATCCCAACTGTCCGATACTTGACCATGCCAGCAGGCGTTTTGCATCTTCCTGAAATGCAGCTCCAAGGTTTCCAACCAAGGCCGTCAGTGCTCCAAGCCAACCGAGTATGTAGGTTAAGGGATGATTTGTTGCAGCTTCTGCACCAATTCCGACAAAGAGCAGAATTAATCCAAATACACCGGCTTTCAAAAGAATCGCTGATACCATGGGTGAGACATCGCTTTCAGCTTCGGCATGAGCTCCGGGTAACCAAATGTGTAGTCCCAGTGATGCAGTTTTAGTCATAAATCCGATAGCAATAAGCGCTGCTGCAAGTCCCGGAAGATAAGTCATGTTTGACAAGACTTCCAGTCCGATTCCAGGGTTTCCGCTTTGCGCGAAGGCAAATCCTGCAAGCATTGTAAACGCTCCGCCAAGTGAAAACAGCATATAACTGAATGCGTGTTTGATTGAGTTTTTTCCTCTGATAATGAGTAGGTATGAACCGATTGTCATAATTTCCCAGGCAATGAAAAACTGCAATAAGTCAGTTGCGGAGATTAACATTCCTAAACCGGAAAACATCAGCAGGGCAGCGGGATAAAATCCGAGCCGTTTTCCTGATTTTGTAAATCCGGGAATGAGTGTTAAAATGCCTCCGACAATGAAAATTAGTGCAAAGAAAAACCGTAGATTATCCACAGCCAGAAAATGGTCGTACATATAATATGCGTATCCTCCCATGCCAACTATGGCGATAATATTTTTGAGTTTTGCCGGCAGAAAATCCAAAATAAACATAAGTGCTGCAAAAGCAAGCGGGATAAAATACCAAACCGAATCTCCAAAATAATGATTCAGGTAATATCCGACAAAGGCAATGAGTGCGGCACCCATAATGTAAATTGGGATGATTTTGTGTGCTGAAAAATTTATACTGAAATCAAAAGATTTATCCTTAATGCCGTATCCAATCCAACGGAAAAGATAAACGGCTTCAATTAAACTGCCGAGAAGGATTAAGCCTATCCACCATGCATTACCAGCATTTGCGAGCGCCATGATGAGTTCCCATTTTCCGAAGAAAGCAGGGAAAGGCGGTAATCCTGTGAGGGCAATTACAAACATCGCAAAAAGGAAAAGTAAAACCGGATATTTTCGAAGGACACCCCACGATTTGAGTTCATCTTTACCGATAATTCCGGCAAGCCAGAACAACCCGGATTTTGCCAGGAAATTAGTGATTAAAATGCTGAATGCAATCCAAAGTGTCATTTCACCAAGCATGGGTTGCAATCCGATGACTATCATTACCAGCCCGGTTTGTGCAATGGATGAGTATCCCAGCATGCGTTTGGTATTATTTTGTTTGAGCCCGGCAAGGTTTGAGCCCAGGAAGGTGATTAAGCCGAGTACTGCGATAACTTGGTATCCAATTTCGCCGCCAATGGGAGCGAGTTTATACAGTACATAAGCTGATGCGGTAATTGATGCTCCACTAAGCAACGCACCTACGGCAGGATGTGCTGCCTGATACATATCCAGTCCCCATCCGTTGGCAGGGAATGGTTTGAGTTCAAGAATCAGCGGCATGATAATTAAGAAACTAACAACCATTCCGGCTTTTAGAATCCCTTCGCTCATGAGTATCTCGTTTATATAAAGGGAGTCGCCAAAATTGTACGTGAGTATTATTCCAATTAGGAAAAACGCAGAAATGATTGCAGTTGCAGTTAGGTATTTGAATCCTGCTTGCACAGATTTTCCATCATTTGTAATTAAAGCCATGCCTGCCATTGCAATGCTTGATATTTCAAGGAATACGAACAGGTTAAACAGGTCTCTTGTCATTACAATGACATCTAAACCCATAATCAGGAGCAGGTAGGTAATCATTAGCTGTGCTCCATATTTTTTGAATTGGTCGAATAAATAAACGGCGCCCAATAAACCTGCCAGATTTATCATGCTTAACAGGACAGCTTCTTCAAAACCCATTTGCAGCGAAATGGAAAACGGGGGTTTAAATCCTGATGTAAACACTTCAACGACACTTTGGTCTCCTGCCAGGAATGCAATTAGCCATTGTCCAGCAATAGCTGTAAGTGCTGTTAATGCAAGATAAAACAAGCTGCTGGCAATTCCTTTGCTGGCTTTGCTGAAAAATCCCAAACCGAATGCGATTCCCAGTGCGATTGCTATAATATAAATTGGTGTTACCATTTCAAGTCTTTAAAGTTTGAAACATTCAGTGAATTTTTATCTTTTGCCAGACGAATTACAAAGCTAAGCATGAGTGCTGTAATTCCGAGTCCAATAACAATCGCGGTGAGTACCATCGCTTGCGGAATGGGGTCAACAATTTGTTCCACCGCATTGTCAATCGTGCTATCCACAATAGGTGCTGTGCGATTTTTCAGATAGCCTAAGCTTATCATTAGGATATGGATTCCGGCATCTACGAGTGTGAAACTAATCACGATTTTGATCAGATTTTTCTGAGTAATCAGCCCCCACAATCCCAGAAGGATAAGTAAGCTGCCAATTATTAATGTAATGTTTTCTAGTGTCATCATTCAACGTTATTTTTAGGTGAATGTTTAAGATTAGTTACTATGCTGGAGAGTTCTGCCCCGACTTTCATTCCGACAAAAATGTAAATGATTGGAATGATCCCGGCGCTGATTAAGTCTCCGATGCTTCCGACAGGAATAAGTCTGTTGTCAAGAAATCCTCCGGCAAGGACAATTCCAAGAATTCCGATAATTACAAATACAACTCCGGAAATGGATTCAGTGATACGAAAAATGGATTTGTTGATTCCTTCGTTTGGATTTGCAAGATAAGCCAAAATTAAAGCTGATGCTAGAATTGCACCCCCTTGGAAACCTCCTCCGGGAGTTAAATGTCCATTAATGAAAACATAAATTCCAAAAAGTAAAATAATGGGCTCAAGGAGTTTTGATGCTGTTTTAAGAATTTCGCTTGAATCTTGTAATGGAATTTTCGGTTCCTTACCACTGACAAGAAAAAATCCAAGAATGCTGGCGGTAAGAAAAAGAATACTTACTTCGCCAAGTGTATCTAAACCACGATAGGTTACCACGACTGCCGTAACAAGGTTTGCTGCACCAACTTCTTTCAATCCGTCTTGTGCATAATAAGATGATATGCGGTTGAGGGATTCAGCAGCTTTATATTCAGCCAGGCCTGTCCAGAACATATATCCGACACCGGCTATTAGCGCGAGAAATATCAGTTTTTTAATCATGTTGCTTACGGATTTTACTTAATGCATAAAAGAATATGATTACACTTAAACCACTCCCGATTGCAGCCTCTGTCATTGCAACATCAGGAGCTGCCAGTAGCAAAAACAGAATTGATGCCATCAGCGAAACAGCACCGGATGCGATAATTGCAATGCTAAGTTTCTTATGATAAATTGCAATAATGGCAAAAACTAGGGCCAGCACCCCAATAACTATGGCGAGAAAAATATTAAGATTCGTTTCCATGCTCTTCCTCCTCTTTTGATTGATTGTATGCTTTGTATTTATCAGATACTGTTCGTTTTGACAGTTTTATACCTGCTTTGTGGCTTGCTCTGGCCAAAACATGGCTTGACACCGGATTGGTGATAATAATGAAAATTGCTAGCAGCAATAAGCGTGTCCACCAAGAGGGCATCATAAGCGCAATCCCTGTTAAACTAAGCAGTGTCCCCAGTGTTGAGGCTTTTGTTCCTGCTTGAATTCGGTTATATACATCCGGCATTCTTACTAAGCCCAATGAGCCAAGGAAAATGAAAATTGACCCGCTCAAAAGAATGAATGCTCCTATAATCTTTAATGTTTCCATAATAATTCTGTTAATTGTGGGTTAAATGCCACGCTCTAAGTATCTTGCGACAATGATTACTCCGATAAAACTCAATAATCCGTACACCAGTGCGACATCTATATATATGCCACGCCCTGAAATATATCCGATTAAAGCAATGAGTGCTAATGAACTGATTGTGATGATATCAAAAGATACTACACGGTCGCTCACTGATGGACCTTTAATAAATCGGTAAAGGCTGAGAAGCAATGCCAGACTAATAAATCCGGCGGATATTAATAATATCGTATTAATCATAAATCTTGCTTATTATGTTTTCAAATCGTTTTACAATTTTCGCTGTGGCTTCAGTTTTATCGGTTGATTTTACATCAATCCAATGAATAAAAATGCTGTCATCCACAATATCTATAGTAAGTGTTCCCGGTGTTAATGTAATGGAGTTAGTTAAAATCATGCGTGCCATAGGAGATTTCAATTGGGTTTTTACTTCGACAATCCCCGGATTTATTGGCAAGGAAGGAGATAATACCCGTCTGGCAACGTCCAAATTTGATTTTATTAGTTCAAAAAGAAAAACGAACAAATAAATTAGCGTGTAAACTAAGGCTAAAGGATGTAGTTTCATCCCTTTAAAGATTGTACACCGATTACAAAGCAATAAAGATAATATTGCAGAAATCACAGCTCCGGTTATCAAATAAGCAATGTCAAAACTGCTTGTCAGCAGCAACCAGACAATCATTAAAATGATAAACGATACGATAAATGATTTTAATTTCATATGCTTAAGAATAAAAAGTGAACTTTCACGAAACAAATGTAAACAAAGTCGGGATATCCCCTGTTAAATAATTAACGATAGATGGTGCAAAATATTTAAACATCTGAAAAGTAAATATAAAATATAAGAATAACAAATAATAGATATATGTCATGATTTTTTTTAGTTTTGTATTATCGAAAAACAATCGAAAATGAAAGATCAGATTTTACATTATGATGCAGGAGGTTGTGAAAATCCATTTGAGGGTTATGATCAGCTATTTGAAGAGGCATTAAACGACAGTAAGCAGCGTAATAAAGTCCGTTTTAAGCGGGGAGAAACACTCATTAAGCAAGGCACCATGGTAAATCATATCATGTTTGTGCAGTCTGGATATGTCAAAGTGGAATTAGAGACGGAAACCGGAACTGTGCTGCTTGATGTAGTTCCCAAAGGCAGAATGATTTGTTTAAGCGGATTGTTTGGTAATGATATTGCAAAATACTCCGTAATTGCTTTAACTGAAGCTCAGGTTTGTGATATTTCTCGAAAATTTGTTGAGGATGCTGTGCTTAATAGTGGTGAGTTTGCTTCACGGATTGTAAAGAATCTAAATAATCAAAACGATTATCTGTTTTATCGCATTAGCAGCTTAAATCAGAAGCAAATGCATGGCCGAGTTGCTGATGTTATTTTATATTTAGCGGATAATGTGTTTAAGGCGGATGAGTTTCCAATGATTTTGTCGCGTCGTGATTTGGGTAATTATTCAGGCATGGCTATGATGAGCGTAATCCGTACAATTCAGGCAATTAAAGCAGATGGAATTATTGAAGAATCAAAATCTTTTATTAAAATATTAAACAAAAAACGGTTAATTCAGTTAAGTAGAAACGCATAATTAAAGACAACGGTCATTAAAAAATATGATATATGTCATTTTTTGATTGTTTTCATAAAGAGAAACTATACATTTGTTCTGTTTAAGAAAAACTCACAGGTATGGGTAAACCAATAAAAGTACGCCGAGGACTAAATATCCCATTAAAAGGCGACGCTGAAAAGCAAATCATTGATGTGTCACCCGGTAAATTATATGCATTAAAACCGACTGATTTTCATGGGATTCGCCCGAAAGTTGTTGCAAAACCTGACACTGCTGTTAAGGTAGGCACAAGCGTTTATTATGATAAATTTCATCCGGAAGTTCAATTCTGCTCCCCGGTAAGTGGCATTGTAAAGGAGATTGTGCGTGGCGAAAAACGAAAGCTGCTGGAAATTATCATTGAATCCGATGGTAAGCAGGAACCGGAAACATACGAAATTTCAGATTATCAGAAATCAGAGTCTGTTGATATTATCAAAACGCTTTTGCAAACTGGCTTTTGGCCTATGATAAGCCAAAGGCCATATGGAGTTATCGCTGATCCAGAAACAAAACCCGATTTTGTGTTTGTTTCCACATTCGATTCAGCTCCACTGGCACCGGATTTTAATTTTATCCTTGAAAACATGCAGGAAGAACTGGAAGGCGGGATGAAAGTTTTATATAAAATTACCGGCAAAGAAATTAACCTTGGGCTGAATGCAAAAGTTGAAAATGCATTGTTTGAAAATCTTCCTCATACAATTATCAATCGGTTTGAGGGGCCACATCCTGCCGGTAATGTCGGGACACAAATCAATGCAATTCGGCCTATCAATAAAGGTGAAATTTGTTGGACTGTCAATATTCAAAATCTCGCAATGATTGGTCGGCTGTTTTTAACTAAACAGATTAATTTTTCACGGACAATTGCATTGACAGGTTCAGAATCAGCACAAACAGGATATGTTAAGGTACTTCCCGGACAATCTGCTAAAGAAATACTTAATTCTCGTTTGTCGCAGGATAATGTGCGTGTGATTTCCGGAAATCCTTTAACCGGAAAGCAGATTGATAAAGACGGATATTTGTCCTTTCAGGAAAACCAAATCTGCGTTATCCCGGAAGGTGATTATTATGAACTTTTTGGTTGGTTGATGCCTGGATTTAAAAAATTCTCATTTTCAAGAGCCTATTTCTCTTGGTTAATGCCTGGCAAAAAGTATCGTTTGGACACCAATTATCATGGTGGAGAACGAGCATATGTGTTAACCGGCGAATACGAAAAGGTTTGTCCTTTAGATATTTATCCTCAACAGTTGATTAAAGCCTGCATGATTAAAGACATTGACAAAATGGAACAATTAGGCATATATGAGGTGATTGAAGAAGACATGGCTTTGTGTGAATTTGTGTGTACATCAAAAACTGAAGTGCAGTCAGTTTTGCGTGAATCACTTGATATGTTACGTAAAGAAATGAGTTAATCCTGAAAATATACAACAATGAGTAAGCTCAGACGAACAGTTGATAAAATTAAACCGCATTTTCAAAAGGGAGGGAAATTTGAGAAATTGCACTCTACTTTTGATGCGTTTGAAACCATGTTATTTGTCTCCAATCATACAACTAAAAGCGGGGCACATATACGTGATGCAATGGATATGAAACGAACTATGTTGGTGGTAATTATTGCTTTGGTTCCCAGTTTGTTATTTGGAATTTATAATACCGGACATCAACATTTTTTGGCAATGGGCGAAAATCCGGAATTCTGGCCGGCAGTTTGGTACGGTCTTTTGAAGGTGCTTCCCATTATTATTGTAAGTTATGTTGTCGGTTTGGCAATTGAATTTACATTCGCTCAAATTCGGGGGCACGAAGTTAATGAAGGATTTCTAGTTTCCGGATTTTTGATTCCGCTTATTATGCCAGCCGACGTGCCTTTGTGGATGGTTGCAGTGGCAACAGCTTTTGCCGTAATCATCGGAAAAGAGGTGTTTGGTGGAACCGGAATGAATATTTTAAATCCGGCACTTACTGCTCGTGCTTTTCTCTTTTTCGCATATCCTGCATGGATGTCAGGAGATAAAGTGTGGATTGGAGGAATGGTTGACGGCCAAACCCTCGATGCTTTCAGCGGAGCAACTCCCTTAGCTCAGGCAGCCGCAGGAAATACAGGATTTTCACTCGGAAACGGGGCAGGAATCGATACAATGGATATGATTATCGGAAATATTCCCGGCTCCATCGGTGAAACCTCTAAAATTGCAATTCTTATAGGAGCCGCCATATTAATTATTACCCGTGTAGGAAGCCTCAGGATAATGCTATCTATGTTAGCTGGTGGTATTAGTATGGGACTAATATTAAATGCGTTTGCTGTAAATCCATTCATGGAAATTCCTTGGTGGGAGCATCTGCTGATTGGTTCTTTCCTTTTCGGAATGGTCTTTATGGCAACTGACCCTGTAACTGCGTCACAAACAGCAAAAGGAAAAGTTATTTATGGATTTCTTGTCGGATTTTTAGCAATCCTTATTCGAGTGCTCAATCCGGCTTATCCAGAAGGAACCATGTTGGCAATCCTTCTAATGAACGTATTCGCACCACTGATTGACCACTATGTGGTGCAGGGAAATATTAAAAAGCGTATGAAACGATTAAAAACCACATAGTCATGGATAAAAACAGTAATACATACATCTTTATTTATGCAGTCCTTATGGTGGTTATTGTTGCTGCGGTGCTTTCATTTATCGCAACAAAACTAAAACCATTTCAGGATTTTAATGAGGAGGTCCAGAAAAAACAGGATATCCTGAAAGCAATTCAAGTTGACACTAATGCCGAAACAGCCCTGGATTTGTACGATAAATATATTGTCGATTCTCGTGTGGTAAATTCTGAAGGTAAATTACTTGAAGGACAAAATGCATTTAAAACGGACTTGAAAAAAGAGATTTCAAAGCCAGTTCCAGATCGTAGTTTGCCAATTTTTGTCAGTGCCATTGATGATGGGAGTACAAAACTTATTATCCCGTTGCAAGGGAAAGGTCTTTGGGGACCGATTTGGGGATACATATCTTTGAATGATGATATGAAAACTATTTACGGAGCAAGTTTTGACCATAAGTCAGAAACGCCAGGGCTTGGTGCTGAAATTAATACTGAAAAATTTCAAGCACAATTTCTCGGAAAAAAAATTCTTAATGACGACCAAGAATTTGTTTCAGTAAAGGTAGTGAAAGGTGGTGCTGAAGAAGACAATCCGTATGCTGTCGATGCAATTTCTGGAGGGACAATTACTTCCAATGGATTGGAAGACATGATGTATGATTGTCTGGAGCCATATATGAATTATTTTAAACAAGAATTAACTCAAGGAGGAGGAGAATAATCATGAAAGAACGTGAACCTTTATTTTCCAGAAAAAATCTGCGCTTATTATCGGAGCCGATTAATAAAAACAATCCGATTACAGTTCAGGTGCTTGGAATCTGTTCAGCATTAGCTGTTACAGTACAGCTTAAACCATCCATTGTTATGGCATTGAGCGTTATGTTTGTAATGGGTTTCAGTAACCTGATTATTTCTCTTCTGAGAAAGACTATCCCGTCGCGAATACGAATTATTGTTCAGTTAGTTGTTGTTGCATCGCTGGTTATTATTGTTGATCAGGCGCTGAAAGCTTTCCTTTTCGATGTCTCAAGACAGTTATCCGTTTTTGTCGGATTGATTATTACGAACTGTATCATTATGGGGCGTCTTGAGGCTTTTGCATTAGCAAATAAACCCTGGCCAAGTTTGCTTGATGGATTAGGAAACGCCGCAGGATATGGCGCAATTCTTATTATTGTCGGGTTCTTTAGAGAACTCTTAGGAAGTGGAACCATTTTTGGATATCCGATTTTTGCCGAGCTCGGATTGTTTAAAATAGGTTATGAAAATAATGGGCTCTTTATTCTCCCTCCGATGGCTCTTATTATTGTCGGAGTAATTATTTGGGTGCAAAGAAGCCGTAATCGTGAACTCATTGAAGAAAACTAATCGCCATGGAAAATCTCGTTAATATATTTGTAAAGTCGATATTTGTTGAGAACATGGTTTTTGCCTATTTCCTAGGCATGTGTTCTTACCTCGCTGTTTCTAAGACAGTAAAAACCTCGGTCGGATTAGGTTTGGCAGTTGTATTCGTGCTGGTTATTACCGTTCCTATTGATTATCTGATTGAAAACTATTTGCTCGCTGATGGTGCACTTGTGTGGCTAAGTCCTGAGTTGGCTGATGTTGACCTGGGATTTCTCCGATTCATTTTATTTATCGCTGTAATTGCCTCGATGGTGCAGCTTGTGGAGATGATTGTTGAAAAAGTTTCCCCGACACTCTATGCAAATCTTGGGATATTCCTTCCCTTGATTGCGGTTAATTGCGCAATACTCGGGGGGTCATTGTTTATGGCAGAACGGGAGTATGCGAATATTGCTGAGGCAACAACTTATGGCTTTGGTTCAGGAATCGGATGGTTTATTGCCATAGTTGGAATCGCGGCTATCCGTGAGAAAATAAAATATTCGAATGTTCCTGCTCCGCTTAAAGGGCTTGGTATTACATTTATCATTACCGGCCTTATGGGCCTTGCCTTTATGGGATTTATGGGAATAGAACTTTAATTGATAACAGATTGAATTATGATATTGTTAACTAGTCAAACAGGAATAATCCTCGCCAGTATCGGTGTCTTCCTTTTAGTTGTGTTGCTGCTAATTGCAATGCTTTTATTCGCAAAACGGAAATTAACACCACAAGGAAAAGTTAATTTGACAATTAATGAAGATAAAGTCATTGAAATTAATCCGGGAGAAACTATCTTGTCAACACTATCAAATAATGGAGTTTTCCTCCCTTCGGCCTGTGGTGGAGGTGGTACATGCGGAATGTGTAAATGTCAGGTTTTTGAAGGTGCCGGCGATATTTTGCCCACAGAAACCGGCTTTTTTTCCAGAAAAGAACAGCAAAATAACTGGAGACTTGGCTGTCAGGTGAAAATCCGTGAAGACATGAAAATCGGAGTGCCTGCAGAAGTGCTGGATATCAAAAAGTGGGAGTGTGAAGTCATCTCAAATAAAAATGTGGCAACATTTATTAAAGAGTTTGTTGTTAAACTGCCCGAAGGCGAAGCGCTTAACTTTAGATCTGGTGGTTACGTTCAAATTGATGTGCCGAAGATTAAAGTGGACTTCGGAAAAGATATTGAAGTGGAGGAAAAATTCCGCGAAGATTGGGATAAATTCAATATGTGGAATTTAAATATGAAAAATCCGGAACCAACATATCGTGCTTATTCCATGGCAAATCATCCTGCCGAAGGAAATATTGTTAAGCTTAATATCCGTATTGCAACTCCACCGTGGGATGCTAAGAAAAATAGTTTTAAAAGTGTGAATCCGGGGATTTGTTCTTCCTTTATTTTCTCTAGAAAACCCGGTGATAAAGTCATGATTTCAGGACCTTATGGTGAGTTTTTTATTAAAGATACCGATAAAGAAATGGTTTATATCGGCGGTGGGGCAGGAATGGCTCCATTGCGTTCGCATATCTTACACCTTTTGGAAACCGAAAAATCAGACCGAAAAATTTCTTATTGGTACGGTGCTCGCTCAAAACGTGAGATTTTCTATGAAGAAAAATTCCGCGAACTGGAAAAAGAATTCCCGAATTTTAATTTCCATATCGCTTTATCGGAGCCAATGAAAGAAGATAATTGGGACGGATATACAGGCTTTATTCACAATGTCGTACTTGAAGAATATTTGAATAAAAAAGAGGAGCCTGAAGAAATAGAGTATTATCTTTGTGGTCCACCGATGATGAACGATGCGGTATTTAAAATGCTCGATAATCTCGGAGTACCGGATGAAATGATTGATTATGATGATTTTGGATGATAAGTATGAAACAGAAAATTTATATTGCAGGGCTCATAATCGGTATGATTGTGAGCCTTTTTGCTTGTTATTCAGCTAAGCCTGATTATTATAAATATGAGGGATACATTCAGGGAACCACGTTTTCTGTTATTTATGAGCATGATAAGGACATTGCTCCGGAAATTGATTCGCTGCTGAAAACATTTAATCAAAGTTTGAATAATTACGATTCCACCAGCTTAATTTCCCGAATTAACCGCAATGAAACTGTGAAAATCGACTCATTATTTGAACGTATGTTTGTGGTGGCAGAAAAAGTTTGGATGCTAAGCGAGGGACGGTTTGATATTACGATTGCCCCGCTTGCAAACGCTTGGGGTTTTGGTTATGAAACAGGAGCTTTGCCCGATTCAGCAATGATTGATTCTCTGCTTGAAATTGTTGGATTTGAAAAACTGCAATTGACAAATCATGAAATCAAAAAACAGGATAATCGAATGCAGATTATCGGAAATGCCATTGCACAAGGTTTGTCAGTGGATTATCTTGCTGAAAACCTCAAAACCATGGGAATTGAAAATTTCTTGGTTGAAATTGGGGGTGAAATCTATGCACAGGGAACCAATCACAAAGGAACAATCTGGAATGTTGGTATTGATAAACCAATCCAGGATTCTATCGCACTTAATCACGAATCACTTACTCAATTGACTTTATTAGGAAAAGCCATTGCAACCTCAGGAAATTATCGCAAATATCACATGCACAACGGACAGGCTATGGGGCATGCTCTTAATCCTAAAACCGGCTATTCCCAAAAAACTGATATCCTGTCGGCAACTGTGATTCATGAAACCTGCGTGTATGCTGATGCTTGGGCAACGGCTTTCATGTTGATGAATGCTGAGCAAGCTTTGAGTTTGGCTGAAACAATCCCTGAACTTGAGTTAATGCTTATTGTCGGGTCTGATCATCCTGAAAAAGACTACGAAATCCTTTATTCATCAGGTTTTCCTGAAACAAAAAATGTGATGAAAAATGAGTGAATTAATTGCTAATTTCAGTTAATTGTATCAAATCCCTCTAACGTGCAAACTTTTTAAGTTCTTTCTTGTTTCAAGTAAAAGAGATTAACAGTGTGAACAAACAAGAAAAACATATCGATCTGAAATTGGAAAATATTCCGCAGACTTTAGCTTACATTGATTTTCTGAAGGATATCAACGAAGAAGATTATATTCGCTATGACAACGAACGGGAGTTTGAATATACACCGCAATTTTATGCGTTTATACAAGCTTTATTTGATTCAGGGTTAGTTGAAAATTATGAGAAACTTATTGAATTTGTTGTGCTTGGTTCGGAAAATGAACACGAACGCTGCGAACTCTTTTCCAAGTGGATGAAAACCATGAACCAGACGATTAGTCGTCCCTGTGAAATGCGAAATACCGATATTCAATTTATTCGACGCTCATTTTTAACCATCATCCGTATGGAGAAAATTTTTCCCGGATCATGGGGAATTGATGTTGAAATCGGAACTTGGATAAAGCTGTTGCAGCGTGTGAAAACACTTTATGAAGCAGGGGAGCTGGAGTAGGGGAGTGTCTGTGGATATCCACATAGCCAATCATAAGCGAAAATTTCACAAACAGTAAATCGTTTTGAGTTTTTACCGTATTGGTTTGTATATAATTTTTACAAGCTCATCCCGTTATCTATACAAAGTGAAATCAATGAAAAAAAATAGCTGCTTTGTTTTTTTACTATGCCTCGTGTTTTTTACATCATGTAACCGACATGAAACATATGATCCGGTAACTGCTCACATTAGTTTTGTCAACTATACAAATATGGATTTCGATAGTCTTCGACTCGAATATCGTGGATTTCCATTAGGCTATGTTTCACACAATTTTTCTTATTTAAATGCCTGGGATACTACGCAATATATAACTTGTGACAGCATCGATGAAGGCTTTGAATTAATGCTGTATTCAGATAGTTTAGCATTTTATACAAGATGGGATTATCCTAAAAAAATGAATGACCCAACTAATCCTCAAGACAATCATTTTATCTTCGGATATTATCATTATGGGATTTTTCCTGCTGATAGTTTAAATAGCGATATCCATATCGGGCTTGAATCTCATACATTTGATGCAATTTATTAGTTTATTGGATTAAACAATATATAAGCTTATGCGTTTATTAACCAAGTGAAAGTATAACGCTATTATTTGATTTATTTTTCGTATCTTTATGGTATGGAAAAAATGGATTTTAGAACACTAACAAGTGCAGAGCGATATGTTTTTCGTAAACGAGCTATATCTATGATTAAATCAGGGTTGAAGCAAAAAGAAGTTGCTGAGATATTTGGTATAAGAACAAATACGGTAAGTGACTGGATGAAGTCATACAATTTATTAGGATTAAAAGGGTTAAAAGATAATCGTAAAGGGCCTAACCTGCATTATTCATCGCAAAATTAAGCGTATTTGCATATGTCAATATACTAACATTTTAAAGCCTAAAAACAATTAATAGTTTACACCTAATTTTAGGTATGCTTGAAATTATCTTTGCACATCTTCAAACCATCTAAACCCTTGAAATATAAAAATATGACTGCGGGTTTAGATGATTTAAATCTGCACAAAGGGAATTCCATGAATAATGCAGGCTAAATCAGAAGATGTTAAATTGCTAACAAAAGATCAAGAAAAAGCAATTCAAAA
>CAYOUD010000036.1:0-18477 GCA_964407055.1 uncultured Bacteroidales bacterium
GAACTGAAAAATGCAACACGAAGCAATCCCGACGCATGTCGGGGCCTCCAACCTCTAACTTCCAATCTTCCTTCTTTCAACAAAAATTCCACCCAGCAAGAGAAAGAAAAACACACCTGCTGCTGCATATTGAATGGTATTTCCGGTTTTATAGGATTGCGGCTCAAAACGGAATTCAATTTCATGTTTTCCTGCAGGAACAAGCATAGCGCGCAATACATAATTTGCTCGAAAGTGCTCATGTTTTTCTCCATCAATATATGCGTGCCAACCTTCGGGATAATAAATCTCAGAAAAAACAGCCAATTGGGTTTTTGATGAATTGGATTCATACACCATGGTATCCGGGTGATAAGAAACCAATTCAATGAATTCTATATCTGCTGAATCATCTTTTATCCTTGGAAAATCATTTAGCTGCGATGCAAATCGTTTATCAATTACCGCCTCTTTGTGAGGATTAATACCTCGTACTGCAACAACCTCTTCATCAGCATTTTCAACCATTTTGTAACTGTCAACAAACCAGGCGTTTCCACATGCCTTTGTGTTTTTAACCGGTCCTAATTGTGGATGAATAATAATGTATTTCGTATTCAACATCGATAAAGCGGGAGTTTGAACGCTTGCATTTATCATGTTGCTGATTTCTTGCATGTTCTGTGTTTCTTGCAACATCATATTTGCATATCCACGAACCATACTCAGTTCCTGAGAAGCAACCGAATCAAACAATTGCTGATAACGACGTATTTTTGCTCCATGATATCCGCCGATTGAACGATGAAACCAGGATGTGCTGGCATCATTAAAAATACTCACCGACATATTTGCAACCCGGTAATGGATATCCTTATCTTTAAGAATTTCATTATCTGCTTTGCTGGCAACAAAGGGTTTTTCAAACTTTCGTTTGGATGTAAAATTATCCGTATCCAAATAGCGGCGATTTACCGGCCACATATCGACAATTACCACAAAGAAAATGAGGGCATAAGCTAGTTCAGGCTTAATTTTACGTTGTATTACCAGATACACAATCAGCGCACCAAGTAAAACAAAAATTAGGGAACGAAATGCGTCTTTTCTAACTAAACTTTCACGATCTGCTTGCAATGCAGGCACATATTCATTCATCATTTGCACCTTCATTTGCTGGTATTGCTGATTTTCTTCTGTACCGGCAAAAATTTGCTCAACGAGCATTCCGTCTTTTTCAGTTTCCGGATTACTAATTCCCGGAGCAACAATAATAACTAAAAGTACTGCAGAAACAGAAATTCCTGCAATCTTAAAAGCCTTCATAACTCGTGCTTTATCAATTTTATCCTTAAACAAATCCCTCAAAGCAAGAAATCCGAGCAAGGGAATGGTAAATTCAGCAATTACGAGGGTCATGGATACCGTTCTGAACTTATTATATCCAGGGAAATACTCAATAAAAAGGTCGGTAAATGGCATGAAATTTTTCCCCCATGATAATAAAATGGATAAAATCGTTGCCGTTAACAACCACCATTTTAGTTTACCTCTCACCAAAAAGAGTCCAAAAATAAAAAGGAAAAACACGAATGCTCCGACATAAACCGGACCGGATGTCATAGGTTGTGCCCCGAAATATAAAGGCATTTGTTTAATAATTGAATTGCTGTTTTCGGGTGGCAGGTATTTACTCAACACCCCATAGGTTTCACTATCACGGGAAAGTTCTCCTCCAGAGGCACCTCCTTTAAAGTTAGGCACAAGCAATGTCAGTGTTTCGCCAATTCCATAACTCCATTGAGTGATATAATCCTTATCCAAACCACTGGTTTTATTTTCTTTATTGCTGGTTAATTCACTCGGCCCTCGAATGGAGTAATCCGAATATTCCATTGTCGTCAGTAAGGGTGTAGCACTTGCAGCAACAGCAATTAATACACCACCAAACAAAATTGCCGTCGTTTTTCCGAATTGCACCAATTGTTTCTTTCTGATAACTTCAACCAGCTGGTAAATTCCGTAAATTAAAGCAGTTAAAAGGGTATAATACACGATTTGCACGTGATTGGTAAGGATTTGTAAAATCAGGAAGAATGTCATCATCATCATTCCCCAGAAAGGTTTTCGGTCGTATGCCAGATAAATTCCGGCAATAACCGGTGCCATGTAACCGAGAGCAATCGCTTTAGTAACATGCCCTGCCGCAATAATTATGAATAAGTAGGATGAAAACCCGAATGCAACAGCGCCACCCATGCTCAACCAGGGTTTAACACGAAATACGAGCATTAGCAAATAAAATCCCAGCAAATAATAAAACAAGTGAGCAATCGGACGCCAATTTCCGAAATTGATAAAACGATCAATTTTTGCAAACACATTTTCCTGCTTAGGGCTGTGAATTAAATAAGTAGGCATCCCCGAAAACATGGAATTTGTCCACAATATGGGTTCTCCGGTTTCTTGTTTATATTCCTTGTACTCTTTAGCTGCCGCTTGATAAACTTTCCAGTCATGTGTTTCTAATTTTTGATTATTCAATCTTGGGGAGAAATAAAAGATAGAAATCAATAAAAAGCCCAATACGGCAACAAGATGCGGAAGTACCTGAGTTTTAAAATTTATTTGCATAACAATAGATTTTGCTCAAAAATAAGAAAAATGCAGAATATACAAGCCAACAATTCAGATTGCTGTTTTTCACATCATTTTTTTGAAAAATCATTAAGGGGCCTTCTATTAATTCTTTTCTTTCAAGAAACAAATTTTATTGCATTATCCCGATAGTGCTTCAAAAAATTTCATTGTCTATGAAAAACGTTGAAAATCTTGATGCGAAAGAATTATTAGAAGGCCCCTTAATAATGTGATTATTTTTTATCTTTATCCACCAGAAAAACACTTTACAATGAAATCAAGACGAACGTTTAAACGAATATTTTTTGCAGGCAAATTGCACTATATTACCCCCGAATATTTTCATAATTTCTTCGGACACCTGTCAGGCTTATCTAAATTTATTCACAAACACAAAAATCAACTTGCATATAATGATTTTTGTACCCGAAAATTTGAATATAGCAAACGATACGGACTTTTTAGCCACGTTATTGAATCAGAAAACCTTAAAAACATCAACTACCTTGAATTTGGCGTTGAAAATGGAAGTTCATTCAAATGGTGGATTAAAAATATGAGTCATCCCGATGCGCGGTTTTATGGATTTGACACCTTTACAGGACTCCCCGAAGCTTGGGGTCCGTACAAAAAAGGTGCAATGGCTGCCGGAGAAATTCCTAAAATTGAAGATTCCCGTCATCAATTCATTCAAGGATTATTTCAACAAAGCTTGCCCGATTTTCTCAAAACATTTGACAATTCAAAACGAAATGTCATCCATCTTGATGCTGACCTCTATTCATCAACATACTATGTCTTAAACAAAATGCATCCCTTTTTAAAACCGGGCGATATACTTCTGTTCGACGAATTTAATGTTCCTATGCATGAATACAAGGCATTTACTGAGTTTGCAAGCTCTTATTACATTGAATATGAAATACTTGGAGCAGTAAACAACTTTTATCAAATTGCTGTAAAAATTAAATAGCAGCTCCGAAAAAAGACTTAAAAAATCCCTTAATATTTCCTATCTTTGCAGCTTAATGCATAACATATATGGAGCACATTAGAAACTTTTGTATCATCGCCCACATTGACCATGGGAAATCCACATTATCTGACCGCTTACTACAAGCAACTCAGTCGGTTAATGAACGGGATTTTCAGGATCAGGTTTTGGACAATATGGATTTGGAACGTGAGCGTGGAATTACAATCAAGAGTCATGCAATCCAAATGCTGTACACGTTTGAAAATAAAGATTATGTTCTAAATCTGATTGATACTCCGGGACATGTGGATTTTTCATATGAAGTGTCTCGATCCCTTGCTGCCTGCGAAGGAGCAATACTTATTGTTGATGCAACACAAGGCGTTCAGGCTCAGACCATTTCAACCCTTTACCAAGCCATTGATAATGATCTGGAGATTATTCCAGTCATGAATAAAATGGATATGGACAGCGCAATGCCCGATGAAGTAGAAGAACAAATCATCGATTTAATCGGTTGTGAACGAGAAGATATTATTCGTGCCAGCGGAAAAACCGGTGAAGGAGTTGATGAAATATTAGAATCAGTAATAAAACGCATCCCTGCTCCATCAGGCGATTCAGAAGCCCCGTTGCAAGCACTTATTTTTGATTCTGTTTTCAATGTTTATCGCGGTGTAATTGCATACTTCCGTATTTTTAACGGAACGATTAAAAAAGGAGATCACGTTAAGTTTTTCAATGCTGACAGTGAATATCATGCCGATGAAATCGGGAATTTAAAAATTAAAATGGATCCGAAACCAACATTATCAGCCGGTGATGTTGGATACATTATTTCCGGAATCAAAGCTGCCAAAGAAGTTAAAGTCGGTGATACACTCACACATGTTGAAAACCCGTGTGATAAACCGATTTCAGGCTTTGAGGACGTAAAACCCATGCTATTTGCCGGAATTTATCCGGTTGATGCAGATGAGTATGAAGAATTAAGAGCGTCAATTGAAAAATTACAGCTTAATGATGCTTCGCTATCCTTTATTCCTGAATCATCTGCGGCTTTAGGATTTGGTTTTCGCTGCGGATTTCTTGGACTCCTGCACATGGAAATTGTTCAGGAACGCCTCGACAGGGAATTTGACATGGATGTCATTACTACCGTACCGAACGTGCCATACATTGCACATCTCGGTAACGGAGAAACCATAGAGGTTCATAACCCGTCAGGACTACCCGGCCCAAACGATTTGGATTACGTTGAAGAGCCGATGATTAAAGGAAATATTATTACACCTTCAGAATCGATTGGCCCGATTATTAAACTTATTGTTGACAGACGGGGAACTTTGCTGAATCAACTTTACTTAACAAACAATCGATTGGATATAAGTTTTGAGCTGCCACTCGGGGAAATCGTCTTTGATTTTTATGACAAGCTCAAAAGCATTTCCAAAGGATACGCCTCTTTTGATTATTATCCGTCAGGACATCAACAGTCAAAACTTATCCGATTGGATATTTTGTTAAATGGAGAAATGGTTGATGCACTTTCAACGCTGACACATGTTGATAATGCCTACCGACTCGGTCGCCGAATGTGCGAAAAACTGAAACAACTTATTCCACGTCAACAATTTGATGTTGCCATACAGGCTGCTATCGGTGCGAAAATCATCGCCAGAGAAACAGTAAAGGCCGTGAGAAAAGACGTAACTGCCAAATGCTACGGTGGAGATATTACGCGAAAACGCAAATTGCTTGAAAAACAGAAAAAAGGGAAAAAACGTATGCGTCAGGTTGGCTCGGTAGAAGTTCCGCAAAAGGCCTTTCTTGCAGTGCTAAAGTTGGATTAGTGTCTGTCATTACAGGCAAACATTAATCAAATCTACTTTATTATCCGCAAACTTTCGCACTGACCGTCATCGGTGCAGATTTGCAATATCATTAGCCCCGATTCTGAAACCGGCAATTTGAAACTTGCGCTTCCCTGCATGGAAAAATCCGTACTTGTAATCACTCTGCCCAACATATTATAAAGCACCATTGTCCCGGATTTAGGCAACTCACTCAGCAAATCAAAACGAATTGAAAACTCACTTGTTTCAAGCTGATTAATAGAAAAATTTTGTTGCGATGAAAACTCTGCAATGCCGGTCTCGCCAAGCTCAAATTCCGCAATTACTGGCAAGTGATCACTGAAATTGTACATTGCATAAATCACTTCGCTTGGCGCCGAAGCATTTGCAGGGCTGATCAATGAACCGTTATGACGATTTCCGTCCTGTCCCAAAGTTGTATAAGAATCTTCTAAATAAAGCATTCCGTTTTCACCTGCCATTACATCATCAGAAACGAGAATGAAATCAAATCGATCATCCATTCCTCCGTATGAGGGGCATCCATCATCAGAGTCATGCGTGCTTTGGGTATGATAGTAGCGAAAACTATAACTACCCCAGTCACCCGGTTGATCCACAGGATCCACAAATTGAATATTCCCTTGTGCGGGATCTAATAAATTTTGATATGCGGGTTCGTCTGAGGTATATACATTAAAATCCCCGGAAAATATCACATTCCGCTTGTCGGATTGGTTACTCCAATACTCCATAAATTGCGAAGTCGCATAGGCACGATCTGAACTATCATCATATCCAGCCTTTAAATGAGCAACAGCCACCCTAAACCGAACCTGAGGCATAACATCCAAATGCCGCATTTCGTAAATATTAATATCCCTAATGCCGGTGGTAACAGTTTCCTGACTTAGCAATTCCAATTTTGTATTATCGTAATACAACATGTTAATCAGACTGCCGTCATCCTGATTTAAAATCGCAGCGGCTCTGTAATGAGAAACGCCATCCACATTCAAAGCATTTCCGAGCAAATGATTCACTGCATATGAACTTGGATCCATTTCATTCACAGTAAAAATATGCGGTTTCACATAATCAATAATCACGGAAAGATTATCCGCTTTATCATTCATATTGTTATTAATTGGGGTACACCAATCAGTATAGCTTCCATAATACAACAAATTATACTGCATCATTTTAATGGTTTCCTGTCCGGATACCAGAAACGATATGCCCGCAAAAAAAATAATAAATAAACGTTTCAATTTCATCTTAATTCAATATTTCGTTTTCGTTTACTTCAAAAACATCGCCAAATTGTCGTAATGCATCCATATCTATTTTACGTTTATCTCCAACAATAATAATCTGCATGGGATTTTCTGCAATATGTGTTTTTTGAAACAGCTCCAATTGCGATTGTTCCAACTCATCATACACCTGATAATAGAGCTTACGAGGGTCTGTTTGATGTCCTTGATTTCTCCATTCTGCTGCAAGATACGAAATATTTCGAAAATCAGGCGTTTCACTTGCAATCGATTGTTTTAATGCCTGCTTCAAATCAGGGATACGTTGTGATTTGACTGGCGCTTGATATATCAATGAATCCATCAATCGAATTGCATCAACTGTTTTGTCAGATTGTGTTCCGACAAAGGCTTTAAAATAAGATTGATCCTCAGGATAAAATCCCGTAAAATAATTCGCCCAAGCGGTATAAGCCATACTACGCAGCTCTCTGACTTCCTGAAAAACAACAGAAGCCATACCAACGCCAAAATATCGATTGTAGGCATTAACGATTGCGCGCTCATGTTCTTGCACTGCCTTACCGGGAATATATAAATAAATTTGACTCTGTATCGCTTTTTTATCGTTAAGGAAATAGATTCTGGATTCATCGTATGCCTGAATTTCTCGGCGATATAATGGCATATCAGTGTATTCTGCATCAAGGGTTAAACGCTGAGATATTTTTCCCGTCAATTCACGCTCAGGAATTTGTCCTGAATAATGAATTTCATATGGTGTGTTAAGCACCGTCGATAGTTCTGCAATTATATCATCAGGAGCCAAACTTCGCAATTGTTTCATTGATGCTCGGCTGAGAAATGCAGATTCATCGCCAAAAATAACATAATCAGCCAAGGCGCTTGCCTTAATATCCGGCTTGCGCTTCTCGTAACGCGTTTTAACCATTTTCATTTGAATCAATCGTTTCAAACTTTGCTTTGACTCTGCCGGATTTTGTAATAATTGATTGAGATAAACCAACGATGAATCCATATGCTTATCCATCCCTGTCATTTGAATTGTGAAATATTGAGACTCTGCCGAAACGGAAATTGTAGTTGCAAAACGTTGCAGTTTTTGCTGAAATTCGTTTTCCGGATATTGTTCCGTTCCGCATTGATTCAGATAAAACGCCAGCGCGTCAAGGTATGGCGATTCAAAGACTGATTTTTTAAATTTCAAATCCAATTGAAAGATTGAATTAACAGGATTAATAACGTAATACAGTTGCATTCCTGACGCAATTTCCTGAATCCTGACATCCTTGCCAAATTCCAGGTAATTTGGTTGAATTTCCGGAGCGTTTACTTGCTCTAAGCGCTTTGCAAAGCTGGATTTGGCATCCGGAGATTTTGGTGTAACCGGATCATACCCCGGTTTTTCAAGCTTTTCCTTTTTCGGAAAACCCATTCTTGAACGAAATAACAAGTAATTATCACCATAATATTTCTGGGAAACTTCAACCAAATCTGCTGTGGTAATAAGACTTAATTTATCAGCATAAGCGATTTTATCATCCCATTGTTGATCAAAAATAAAGCATTCAAGAATTGACATAACCCGGTCTTCACCATTTTCCAGCGCAATTAACTCCTGCTTAATCAGACTTTGTTTGACAGACTCGAGAAAATCAGAATCAATCGCCCCAGTTTGGATTTTTTCAATCTCATCTAAAACCATGCGCTCCGCATTTCGCATGGAATGAAACACAATCCTAGGAACATACAAAAACACACTCGCACCGGCATCTTGTCGCATGTCATTAAATGCCATACTGTACATCATGCGGGAATTCTGTCCCAATTGATCAAGTAATCCGGTTTCGTTTTCATTGCTTAACAGGGCATGTATCACATCAAGTGCGGCGCGATCGAGATGCGTTGTGGGAACAGTACGAAACCCGATTAAACCCGCGCGAACAGGTGTCAGTCGTTCGGTATGTTTTGATTTCCCATCAAACGGGGACTCTTCCGGCGCCTGAAATTCAGGCACTTTTCCGGAATCGAGCGTCTCAAAATATTGATTTATTAATGGTTTAACTGTTTCTATTTCAAATGGCCCACTTAAAATCAAAGCCATATTATTTGCCACATAATACGTATCGTAAAAGGCCTGCATCTCAGTTAATGACGGACTTTTAATATGCTCGGGTTTTCCGAGAATCGTTTGTTGTCCATAAGGGTGCTTTGCATAAAACTGTCCATAAAATGCTTCAATGAGCTGCGTTTCAAATTGATCGATATACATGTTTTTTTCTTCAAATACAGTTTCCAACTCTGATTGAAACAATCGGAAAACAGGATTTTGAAATCGATGGGAATAAATTCTCAACCACTTCTCTAATTGATGTGCAGGAAACCGGTTAAAATAGGCATTCATATCATATCCTGTAAAAGCATTTACTCCTTTTGAGCCAATTTTATTAAGCAACCTGTCCAACTCATTCGGGATTGCATACTCACCAGCTTTTAAGGACATTTCATTAATTTTCGATTGAATTTCTTTTCGCTTATCCAGATTTTCCATCTTTCCAAGCTGATCATACAAATGGCGAATACTATCTAAAAAAAACGATTCGCTTTCATAATCAATAGTCCCCAACTTCGCTGTTCCTTTAAAAAGCATATGCTCAAGATAATGAGCAATTCCTGTAGCATGTGCCGGATCATATTTTGAGCCCGTTCTAACAGCAATCATTCCATTAACATAAGCAGCATTCATATCCTGATTCAGGTAAACCCGCAATCCGTTATCTAACTCATATTCAATGACTTGAATCGACTCTCTCTTCAATTCCTGAGACAAAACAGGATTTTGTATAAGTGAAATGATGAGAAAAAATAAAATTCCTGCATCGTATTTAGTTGATTTCCAAACCATGTGTTCAATTGTTAATAATTCTTTATAAAAAGGATTCCAAACTTAAAAATAAAACGCAAGTTAATCTGTATTTTTAAAAATCCCATTTTAACGCATTGAACAAATTGCAATATGAGAAATTTTACACACTTACATGTCCACTCAGAGTATTCAGTATTAGATGGTTTAGCAAAAACTAAACAATTAATTAATATTGCAAAAAAAGACGGCATGACAGCCTTGGCTTTAACCGATCACGGAGTAATGTCCGGGGCAAAGGAGTTTTACAACAATTGTAAAAGTGCCGGAATAAAACCGATACTCGGATGTGAAATTTATGTTGCACGAAATGGGATTTCCAATAAAAAAAACAAAGAAGATCGATCGGGATATCACTTGATTTTGTTGGCTAAAAACCATATCGGATACCAAAATCTGTTAAAGCTTGTAACCATAGCAAACACAGACGGATTTTATTACAAACCGAGAATTGATCACGATTTATTGGAAAAATATCATGACGGATTAATTGTGACTTCGGCTTGCCTTGGCGGGGAAATCCCGCAACACATCATGAAAAACCGTCTGGATGAGGCTTCTGAACGGATTGAATGGTTCAAATCGCTTTTCGGAGATGATTATTACCTCGAAATGATGCGACATAAAACTAATGACCCTAAAGCCAAGCGGGAAGTTTATGATCAACAAGTTGCAACCAATGCAGTCATTGCAGAGCTGGCACAAAAACATCAAGTCAAACTCATTGCGACTAACGATGTGCATTTTGCAAAAGAAGATGATGCCGAAGCCCACGACCTGCTGATTTGCCTTGTTACCGGGAAATATCGCGATGAAGAAGACCGCATGCGATACACAAAACAGGAATGGTTGAAAACCCGAGCCGAAATGGATTCCTTATTTTCCGATTATCCAGAAGCACTTGACAACACAATGGAAATTGCTGATAAGGTTGAGGAATATGAGCTGAATTCTGGTCCTATTATGCCGGTATTTGAGATTCCTCATGATTTCGGAACGGAAACGTCCTATCAGGAAAAATTTTCCGAGGAAGATTTAATCAATGAATTCGGGGAAGAAAGGTATCAGCATCTCAACGGATATGATAAAGTCCTCAGAATTAAACTTGAATCTGATTATCTCGAACATCTTGTTTACGAGGGAGCAAAAGGACGCTACGGAGATGCACTGGAATCAGACCCCGGAATCAAAGAGCGATTAGACTTTGAATTGGACACCATTAAAACCATGGGGTTTCCCGGATACTTCTTAATTACCCAGGACTTTATTAACGAAGCAAAAACCATGGGCGTAATTGTTGGCCCGGGACGTGGATCTGCCGCCGGATCTGCCGTTGCCTATTGTAGCGGAATAACGAATATCGACCCCATTGAGCACAATTTGCTTTTCGAACGATTTTTGAATCCCGACAGAATTTCCATGCCGGATATTGACATCGATTTTGATGACGACGGTAGGGAACGCGTACTGGAATATGTCCGACAAAAATACGGTGCCGATAAAGTTGCTCACATCTGTACTTTTGGAACTATGGCTACAAAACTTGCTATCCGTGATGTGGCACGGGTGCTAAGGTTACCCTTGAATGAGGCAAACCGGCTTGCAAAACTAGTACCTGACAAACCAAAAATGACCTTTGCAAAAGCATTTAAAGAGAGCCCGGAACTCAAAGAAGAAACTGAAAAGGGAAGCGAACTTGTGAAAGAAACGCTTCATTTTGCACAGAAAATCGAAGGTACGGTTCGACAAACCGGCACACATGCTTGTGGAATTCTCATTGGTCGAGATAATCTACAGGAGCATCTGCCACTCATGAAAATGAAAGATGCAGAAATGCTTGTTACCCAGTACGATGGAGACCATGTCGAACCGATCGGCTTGTTAAAAATGGATTTCCTGGGATTAAAAACCCTATCAATTATTAAAGCAACATTGGAAAACATCAAGCACTCCAAGCAAGTTGAAATTGACATGGACAGCATTCCCGACGATGATGAAAAAACATTTAAACTGTTTTCTGATGCGCTGACAACCGGGATTTTTCAATTTGAGTCGGATGGAATGAAAAAACACTTAAAAGCACTTCAGCCCAACAAATTTGATGATCTCGTTGCAATGAATGCTTTGTATCGTCCGGGCCCAATGGAATACATTCCCGAATACATTGAAAGAAAACACGGACGAAAAAAAGTACAGTACGACCATCCCATCATGGAAAAATATCTGGACGAAACTTATGGAATTACAGTTTTCCAGGAGCAGGTAATGCTTCAATCCAGAGCTTTGGGTGGCTTTACAAGAGGACAATCCGACACCCTTCGGAAGGCAATGGGGAAAAAGAAATTTGATTTAATGGCTGAGCTGAAAGTTAAATTTCATGACGGCTGTATGGCGAATGATGAATTCATTGAAGGATGCAAAACAACCAATAAACTGCCGGAAGAACGCATTAATAAAATATGGAAAGACTGGGAATCTTTTGCTCAGTACGCCTTCAATAAATCCCATTCAGTTTGTTATGCGAATCTGGCATACATTACCGGTTATCTGAAAGCTAATTATCCCTCTGAATTCATGGCAGCAGTGATGAGTAACAATCTGAGCGATATCAAAAAAATCTCCTTGTTGATGGAAGAATGCCGTCGTATGGGGGTTCAGGTTTTCGGTCCGAGCATTCAGGAAAGTTTTTCATTATTTACCGTAGATGACAACAATAACATACGCTTTGGATTAAATGCAATAAAAGGCGTTGGAACAAATGCTGTGAAAGAAATCATTGAAAAACGGGAAGCAGATGGAAAATTTACCGATGTTTTCGATTTTATTTCTCGCGTTTCGCTTTCACAGGTAAATAAAAAAAGCATGGAAGCCCTCGTATTTGCAGGCGGTTTTGATTGTTTTGATTCTCCGAAACGATATGAATTTTTATGCGATGACGGACAGGGAGGAAATTTCCTTGAAGCCCTCGTACGCTACGGAAATCAAAAACAATCCGAAGGAAATGGCGGGAACAGTCTGTTCGGAGATATGTTGGATGCAGTCATACAAACCCCTCAAATTCCCGATTGCCCCGAATGGTCAGCTTTGCAAGCTATGAAAAAAGAAAAAGAGCATATCGGAATTTATTTAACAGCCCATCCGCTGGATGAATTTCAGTTCGAGCTGAAACAAATAAGAACACTTCCGATTGCAGAACTTAACAAAGACAGCAAAGCCCTCGTTGACCGTGATTTTATGATTGCAGGACTCGTCAATAACAGTTTTGAAAAACGCACCGCAAAAAACACGTTATATGGCGGCATAACCATCGAAGATTTCTCGGATTCATATAATCTCCGGCTTTTTAGCTCAGACTACATGAAATTCAAAAATTATTTCCAAGATGACTATCTCTTACTCATTAAAGGAAAAATGGAATACTGGGAAAAACGACAGACTTATAATCTAAAAGTGAAAGAAATTCTGGAATTATCCACCTTGAAAGATGATTATTTCAAAGAAATTCATCTGCAAGTGCAGACAACTCATATCAACCAACAGTTTACAAATGAGTTGATTAAAATTGCAGGAAACGAAAAAGGCAATATTTCACTGAACATTTCCTTGTTTAATCCGGTTAATAAGACGTGCGTTGATATGATATCGCGTAAATACCGTGTGAAATTAACAGATGAGTTGATAGATTTTGTTAAAAACAACCCTGCAATTTATGCTTTCACATTAAAGTAAAATGATTATTTTAGTCGAAACATTATAATTGAAACATTATGGTACATGAAATCACCTCAAGTAACTTTGAAGAACTTGTCTTAAATTCAGACAAACCAGTACTAATTGATCTTTGGGCAGAATGGTGCGGACCTTGCCGTATGCTAACTCCGATTGTAAAAGAAATGGGAGATGAATACGAAGGGAAAGCCATTATTGGCAAAGTTGACGTGGATTCAAATCCTGATATTGCAGCAAAATACGGAGTAAGAAATATTCCTACCGTGCTGTATATTAAAGGCGGAGAATTGGTTGACAAACAAGTTGGTGCTGTTCCAAAATCAACTTTATCAGCAAAACTGGACAAACTGATTTAATACCAAAACACCATAGAAAAAACACAAAAAGGATTGGTTACGAAATCGACCGGAAAACAGTACCATGTGCTTTCTGGCAGTTCACTTGCTACCTGTGTTTTACGGGGTAAAATCCGATTGCAAGGTATTAAAGCGACAAATCCTGTTGCCGTAGGTGATATTGTGGAATTTCAAATGATTGATGACACACTGGGACAAATCACCAAAGTGCTTCCTCGAAAGAATCATTTATTACGGCAATCCACAAATCTGTCAAAGAAAACCCATGTGCTGGCAGCAAATATTGATCAGGCAATTCTGATGGCAACGCTAAAGGCCCCAGTGACAACCAGAGTCTTTATCGACCGGTTTTTAGTATCAGCCGAATCATTCGGAATTCCCGTTACCCTGATTTTTAACAAAACTGACCTGTACAACCAAGAAGAGATCGACGAACTTTTCGAGTTGGAATACACCTATTCAAAAGTTGTGAAGGAATTCCATGCCATTTCAGCAATTCATCCTTCTGCTCAGGAACTCGCCAAAACGATTTTGAAAAACAAAACCAGTGTGATTGCAGGGCATTCCGGAGCAGGAAAAACAAGCTTTATCAATCTTGCCGACCCAGATTTAAAATTAAAAACCGGCAAAGTATCCGAATACCATCAAAGCGGAAAACACACAACCAGTTATGCTGAAATGCATCGCGTTGCATCGGGCGGATACATAATAGACACACCCGGAATTCGCGCTTTCGGAATTAATCACATCGAAAAGAAGGAACTTTATCATTATTTTCCAGAAATTTTCGAACGTGCCAAAGCATGCAAATACTATAACTGTCAACACATTAGCGAACCGGGATGTGCGGTAATTGAAGCCGTTGAAAATGGGGATCTTGCCCCTTCCCGCTATTTTTCTTATCTGAATTTATACCTAGACAAAGGGACAAAACATCGTGAAGTGGACTATTAGAAGTTTCCGTCTTCACTGCGTTGCGCCGGACAAGTTCAGTTTGAGGTTTTAGGTTGACATTGCAAGCGTGCGAAGAAAAAAAACAAATGTCATTCGATGGGAAAAAATCGAGCAAGAGAACGTAAAAGCTTACGAGCGTGCGAAAAACAGAATTTAGCAGATCTAATTTTTGTTTGTTTTCCTCAGGATATTTCTAAGCGATGACAACTCGCTAGCAGGCAAAGCAATAAATCGAACGTCAGATTCCGAAACATATCCCATACTTTCCAATCAAAATCGGTATCTTTGCAAGCGAACGATGCAAATTCGCAGATTATGAAAATCCTGATTAAAAATGCCACAATTATTAATGAAGGGAAACGATTTGAGGCCTCACTGCTTATCAAAAACGAACGAATTATTTCCCTGATTATTGATGACAATTATCCCGAGGCAGACCGGATAATTGATGCCAAAGGAAAATATTTGATTCCCGGCATTATTGATGACCAGGTCCATTTTCGTCAGCCGGGGATGGAGAAAAAAGCAGACATATACAGCGAAAGTCGTGCTGCGGCAGGCGGAGGCGTAACATCCTACATGGAAATGCCAAATACAAATCCGCCCACAACTGATATGCAGAGATTTCAAGAGAAACTGCAAATTGCAGCAACCGATTCACTGGTAAATTATGGGTTTTATTTCGGAGCCACAGAAAACAACATCAAAATAATTGAATCGCTACCGGCTAATCAGGTGGCAGGACTAAAGATTTTCATGGGCTCGTCCACCGGAAATTTGTTAGTGAATAAACCGGAAATATTGGAGCGAATTTTTAAAGCATCGCCTATTCTCATTGCCACACACAGCGAAGATGACAGCATTATTCAGGCAAATCTTCAGCAATATCTTAAAAAATACGGTGATGATATCCCGGTAAAATATCATCCGGCAATTCGCAGTGCTGAGGCTTGCTATCGTTCTTCTGCCATGGCAGTTGAACTGGCTGCTAAAACCAACGCCAACCTACATGTACTACATTTGAGCACAGAAAAGGAAATGGATTTATTCTCGAATGCACCCATTCAGGACAAAAAAATTACAGCAGAAGTTTGTGCGCATCATTTGTGGTTTAGCGAGCAGGATTATGAGGAAAAAGGAACGCAGATTAAATGGAATCCTGCCATTAAATCACAAAATGACAGAGATGCGTTGAGAAAAGCGCTCAAATCGGGAAAATTAGATATTGTTGCCACCGATCATGCACCGCACCTGCTTTCAGAGAAACAAAATCCGTACACCTTTGCCCCATCCGGTGCTCCACTTGTGCAACATTCCTTGCAAATTTTGCTGGAGCTTGCATCGCAAGGTGTCATATCGCAAGAATCAGTAATTGAAAAAATGTGTCACAATCCGGCAATCCGTTTTCAAGTTAAGGATAGGGGATTTATTCGTGAAAATTATTTTGCGGATTTAGTGTTGATTGATCCGAGTGCCAATTATACGGTTAAAAAAAACAATCTCTTGTATAAATGCGGATGGTCTCCTTTGGAGGGACAGCAATTTCAACACGAAATTGTCATGACCATGGTCAATGGAAACATTGTTTGGGAAAATAATACACTCATTGAACATGCATCGGCAGCAAAGGCATTGGTCTTTGAAAGAAATTAATTTCGTCACAAAAATTGTATCAAAAAATGAAACATCTTTTATTAATCATCAGTTTATTCGCAATCAGTTTTTCAGCAAACGCCCAAGCTTTACTCACACCCTACGAAGCATCGGACGGGAAAGCCTGTGAGACTTACGAAGAAGTGTTGGAATACTGTATCAAATTGTCCGATGATTTTGAACAGGCCAATTATATGGTGTATGGACAAAGCAGCCGGTTATACGATTTGCCGATGCTCATTATTGATAAAGAAGGCTTTGGTGATCCACAGAAAATTCATCAGTCAGGGCGTGCTATTTTAATGGTACAAGCAAGCATACATCCGGGGGAATCCGATGGAACATCAGCAGGTTTGATGCTTGCAAGAGATTTGCTTATTGACAAAGAAAAAAACAAACTGCTTGACAATGTCAGTTTAATATTTCTGCCCATTGTTAATGCCGACGGATACAACAGGCGCAGTCCATACAATCGCATCAATCAAAACGGTCCGGATGAAATGGGCTGGAGAACAAATGCACAAAACATCAATATGAACCGGGATTTTCTGCGAAGCGAAACACCGGCAATGAAAGCCTGGCATAAAAATTTCGATTTCTATATGCCTGATTTTTTCATTGATTGTCACACCACCAATGGCGCTGATTATCAATATGCAATCACATACGACCTGCCTATTTACGGAAATATGGAACCGTCTCAAACTGCTTGGTTAAAAACGCAATATCTCGATCCATTAAAATCTGAAATGGAGAAGAAATCTTTTCTGATGTTCCGATATGTTTCCTTCAGAAACTGGCATAATCCGGAAAGTGGTATTTCAGCATGGGTTTCGAGTCCGGCACTTTCACAAGGATACACTGCAATTAAAAACAGAGCAGGATTGTTGCTGGAGACGCACATGCTAAAACCATACAAAGTTCGTGTTGAAAGTACTTATGCGGCAATCCTTTCAAGCATGGAATTAATTGGAAAATCTGCGAGCAGTTTGAAATTCATCAATCGGGAAGCCGACAAATACACAGCAAGCGAATCATTCAGAAAAAAACCGTATGCCGTAAATTATAAAGCATCAGACGAAGTCAGAAAAGTTGAATTTCTCGGGGTGGAGTATGTTAAAGACAGCTCAGAACTCACCGGAGGCACATGGTACAATTACAGCGGTCCTGAAAAAACTATGGAAATTAATTTTTACGATGACATGCAAGCGGTTGAATTTGTTCAGATTCCGAGAGCTTATATTATCCCTCCGGAGTGGACAGATTTAATTGAACGTTTGGATATTCACGGAATAAATTATGTCAGACTTGACAAAGCGGAACTTTTTGATGTTACCATGCTATACCTGAACAATGTAACGTTTGCCGAGCGTCCCTACGAAGGCGCTTTCCGTGTGCGGGATTTTGATGTTGACAGCATCACAGGCAGCTACGAATTTCCAAAACATTCAGTGGTGGTGCATACCGACACGAAATATGCAAAAGTCATTGCGCATTTGATTGATCCCACTGCCCCAAGCTCTTTATTGCGATGGGGATATTTTAATGCAATTTTTGAGCAAAAAGAATATGCAGAAAACTATGTCATGGAAGTTATGGCACCTGAAATGATTGCCAAAAATCCCGATTTATTGACGGAATTTAAACAGTATTTGGATAAAAACCCGGAAGTAAAAGGCAATCAAGGGTTAATGCTCAGCTGGTTTTATCAACGCACAGCGTATTGGGATAAACAAAAGGATTTGTATCCGATTGGATTTGTGTATTAAGGGGACTTCTAATAATTCTTTCGCATCAAGATTTTCAGTGTTTTTCATAGACAATCTAAAATTCAAGAAATAAAAACTCTTTTTAATGATAGTTGGATTGAACCAGATTTTTTTTCACAACAATTAGAGCTTTTCAAGTTTAACAAATCTTCAAAAATATTTCAAGCCATAAAAAAGAGTGGTGTACCTGTTTGGGATATTATTAAATTATTATTGATACTTCCTTTTACAGGGTCACAAAACATTAACTCGTTATACAATAACAAATTAGCACCAAAAATAAAAGGACAAAAAGACATCTATTACAGACTTCTTGGGAATCAACACATAAATTGGCGAAACATATTGCTTTTATTTGTAAAGCG
>CAYOUD010000037.1:0-4575 GCA_964407055.1 uncultured Bacteroidales bacterium
AAAAGGCTTGCCATCTAAAATGACAAGCCTTTTCTGAATTGCTTTATGTTGTTCTTATTGCATTCGCATTCCAAACATAGTTTCAAATGTTCCGGAGTATTTTCCGAAAACCTCGCTTGTTGTCGTTAATGCCGCTTCCCTGTTATGACGCATGGCTATGCGTTGACATTCGTTAATCGTTTGAAGTGCCATTCCGCTTTCTCTGTACAGGTTTTCAATCATTGCTTTATCCATGCTGAAAAAGTAGTTCAGCTGTTGGTCATAAATATCAACGATGAAAAGTAATGTCTTATCACCACGCTCATTTTTTTCCAAGCGATACCAAGCATCTGCAAGCTCTAAGTCAAAATAATCAGGAATAAAAACATCTAACGGCATTTGTTTCTCACAGCGATCCAAAACCTCAATAGCTCGTGCTGTATCACCTTCAACCCGCAATTGATTTGCAAGTTTCACAAAAGTGTTTCGCAATCTCACTGTTTTAGTTGTTCTGCTGGAATAATAATCAACAAAAACATCAGGGTCGTCCATGTTTCCATATTCAAAATCCTCCATCAGAAGTTTATACAATAAGTCGGTATCCACTTTTTGTTTTCCTTTGTTATTAATAGGAGTCAGGCGATGTGCAAATCCGTCATGTTGAAAATAATTGTCTAATTTCATCGTATTTTCGCTGCCTGTTGATGTGAAATAAATCGGTCGTTCCCAGTCAAAAGAATTTAATAGGTCGAGAAACATCATTTGATTTTTCATTATCATACGTTGCTGAAAGTCAAATTTAATTTCTTTTTCCATTAAATGTGCATCTTCAGGTTTCACAATACCATAATTAACCGCATTTGCTGAATCCACAGGAAGTATAAGTTTTGAGGTTGGATAGGTGTGATAATCTGTTCCCTGATAATTAAGATGTGAGCGTTTGTCGTCCTGAATGAAATCCATCACACGGTCAATGGGTTGATAACCAGAAAAAGCTGGGTCTTGAACCAAATAAATAACATCGCGTTTTTGCGGCTCATAAACAGTTGAGTCAAAGCTTAAGGGCATTGGGGCAGCTTCGTAAGTTGCCATTTTCATTTGGTCAACATACCAGTTGCTTGCGAAATAGGGGAGACAACAGACTTTAATATCAGGGCGTACGCCTTCCACTTCCTGCGCATACCAAATTGGGAAGGTGTCATTATCGCCATAAGTAAATAGAATGGCATTAGGTGCGCAACTATTTAGATAATTATGGGCAAATGCCTGTGCTATTTTCCGATTGCTTCTGTCATGGTCGTCCCAATTCTGAGATGCCATTTGCAATGGCACGAGAATTGTTAATACAGTTGCAAACACACCGGCAGGAGTGGCTTTCATTAGCTTTCTGAAAAGGGCATAAAGTCCAAGCGTTCCGAGCCCAACCCAAATACTAAAGGCATAGAACGAACCTGCATATGCGTAATCTCGTTCTCTCGGCTGCAAAGGAGGTTGATTCAAATAAACAACAATTGCCAATCCGGTTAGTGCAAAAAGTGCAAGCACAACCCACCAGTCTTTTTGATGTTTTACAAACTGAAATACAAGCCCGATTAGACCAAGCAGGAGCGGTAGCATATAATATTTATTATGTGCTTTTCCCTTCAAATGGTCTGGCATTTTGTCTAAATCTCCAACACGTCCTTTATCAAACATTGGAATTCCCGAAATCCAGTTTCCGTGAACTGCATTTCCATGGCCTTGAATGTCATTTTGACGTCCGGCAAAATTCCACATAAAATAGCGCAAATACATCCAGTTCACCTGATATGAAACGAAATATTTCATATTTTGACCAAAAGTCGGCAGTCGATCTCCGCGAACACCTGCCCAACTCTTGTATTGATCAATGTGACGTTCTTGTGAACTGTACATGCGTGGGAACAATGTCATGTCTTTTTCATCAAAATTACGTATCGGTTTGTGACCAACAAGCTCGTATTTTCCATCTTTCTTATAATAAATGGGTTTTCCTTCGCTATATGGTTCACGTTTGTCGGGATCAGAATTATAATATTCTCCGTAAAATAAAGGTCTGTCTCCGTATTGCTCTCTATTAAGATAAGACAGGAGTGTGAACATATTATCCGGATTGTTCTGATCCATTGGCGGGTTTGCCAAGGAACGGATTACGATGATGCTGAATGTGCTGTATCCAATTAAAATAAAGGTAAACGCTAGCATTATCGTATTCAGCAATTGTCTGTTTTTGTCATATAAATAGTAAGCTCCCAAAGCGATACCACCAATTAATATCACAGCAAGTATTGCATTTCCCATAAAAGGAACTCCGAGTAAAACAAATCCAGCAAAAACACTTGCTGCACCAGCCATTCGATTTGTTTTGAATTGTGTGAAATACAAAGAAGCCACTAAGCTGGCAAGCAAAAGAATCATCCAGACAAATACGCCTGAGAAATAGGAGAGTCCTAATGTATTGACAAAAAACAAATCAAATTTAAAGGCAACTCTTGCAACACCTGGCACAACGCCATACATGATGCTGACAAGTATAAGCGCAGAAATCCCGAGCGAAAGTAACACACCTTTTGTACTTTGTTTGTATTTTTTGAAATAGAAAACAAGCACCATAGCTGGAATCGCAAGGAGGTTCAACAAGTGAACACCTAGCGACAATCCGACAAGAATGGATATTAACAACACCCATCGAAGTGCATAACGCTTGTCAATGGCTTGTTCCCATTTTATAATTCCCCAAAAGACAATAGCCGTGAAGAATGATGACGAGGCATACACCTCACCTTCAACTGCCGAAAACCAAAACGTATCTGAAAAAGTGTAAACTAATGCACCGACTAGTGAAGCTCCAATGATTGCAATCGCTTTTCCTGTTGTCACATTTCCATCGCTTGCAATAATTCGGCGTGCAAAGTAAGAAATAGTCCAGAATAAAAACATGATAGTTGCAGCTGATGCCAAAGCAGACATACTGTTGACCATTTTGGCAACCAGAACTGGGTCGCTGGCAAACAGAGACGCAATTCTACCCATAATCATGAAGGTTGGTGCTCCCGGCGGGTGTCCAACTTCTAACTTAAAGGAACTGGAAATAAATTCTCCGCAATCCCAGAAACTAACTGTTGGTCCGATTGTCATCATATACACAACAGCAGCTACGAGAAATGCAACCCATCCGAAAATTTTGTCAAACTGTTTGTAGTTCATTATAAATGATTTTTGAATAAGTTGCTAAAATATAAAAAAAAAGGCTGCCATGAAACAGGCAGCCCTAATTTTATAATTTAAAAAAACGAATTATTCTTCGATAGTCTCAACAGTTTCACTGTCTTCAGTTTCCTCGCGCGAATCTGCTAATTCAATCTTTTCTGCAGGCTCAATTTTTTCGAGATTTTCCATGAATTGTTGAGTTATTTTCTCAATTTCACTTTGTTCCTCTTTTTTCGCTGCTTCAAACGCTTTTTCGTAATCGTTTATTTTTTTGCCCTCTTTAGCTTTAGTCTGCTCTTTTTCAATTTTCTTATTGATATTGTTTAGAGCTTCATAATACTGATTGGCAAGTTCTCTGAGTTTATCATATTCTGAATCGTCGCCTTCTTTTGAGATGTCTCCATCTTCATAAAGCTCATCAAAGGTTTCGTTAAAATAATTCAGACTTGTAATTAACTTTTCCATATCTGCATTGGCATCATCATTTGAGCATGAACTAAAAATAAAAGCCATTGCAATGAATCCATATATCATTATTTTTTTCATAATTATTTCCTTTTTTTATTAGTTAGTAATACGTTCCAGCCATTTTACCATGAATAACATAACAATCATGGACATCACACAAACGGAAACAAAAACTGTCCAAGTCAACCAAAGCGGGATGCTTTCATATAGAATTGCTCCGATGAACAGTAATTGGTTACCAATTGCTGTTGCGCCGAGCCAACCTCCTTGCATAATTCCTTGAAGATGTGGTGGAGCGACTTTGGAAACAAATGAAATTCCTAACGGACTGATAAAAAGCTCAGCGATGGTTAAGATGAGATAGGTTCCAATCAAGAGGAAAGGAGTGACTTTTGCTGCATCAGATAACGGACTTCCGTCGATGTCTGAGAACAATGGTAAACTGCCTGAACCAATTGCCATTAAAACATATGCAGAAGCAGCAATACCCATACCAATCGCAATTTTCTTAGGCGTTGAAGGTTCTTTGCCTTTCGCACGAAGCCATCCGAATAATCCCATGATAATCGGGGTTAAGAGGACAATAAAGATCGGGTTAATCGATTGGAATATTTCAGCTCCGACAATTGAAACAGAGCCAAGGTTAATCTTGATTGCACTTAAATCAGTAAAATCACGTGCAAACATTGTCAGTGTTAAACCATTTTGGTGGAAAGAGAACCAGAAGAAAATCACAACACCAAATACTGCAAACAATGCATATAAACGTTGTTTAATTTCTTTGGCATCCATTTTAATGTTGTCAGCTTTTTCTTCCTGAGCAGCAGCTTTTTCTTTTGCTTTATCAATGCTCGGGAATTTATTTTTGTTAATTAAGTAAATCACAACTGAAATAAGCAT
>CAYOUD010000037.1:4675-18390 GCA_964407055.1 uncultured Bacteroidales bacterium
TTAACCACCAGTTTCTGATCCCAATCGCAGTAAACGGAGCAAAAATAGCACCAACATTAATAAACATGTAAAACAATGAAAATCCGGTATCTCTCATTTTTCCGTATCGCTCATTATCATACATCTGACCTACCAACGCTTGCAAGTTTCCTTTGAAAAGCCCGTTACCAAACGCTATGACAAAAAGGGCAAAACAAGTTAAAACCAAAAACATGGTTTCTTTACCGTCAGGAACTGGTGTTTTCGTTGGAATCGCCAAAATTACATACCCGAGTGCCATAACCAATAATCCTGTTAGAATCACTCCTTTGTAGTTTCTTATTTTGTCAGCAATTAACCCTCCGACAAAAGCAAGAATGTAAATTGAAAAATAGAATACAGAATAAATTAATCCTGCATCTGTACCGTTTAACCCGAACTTTGCTTGTAGAAACAAGACCAAAATCGCCATCATGGTATAAAACCCAAATCGTTCTCCCATGTTAGCTAATGAAGCCGGAATTAGACCTTTTGGTTGATTTTTAAACATATTAGTTAATTTTTGATTAATATTTCAGTTTTCAGAAGAGCAAAGATAAAAATCTTTTTGATTTTCTCAATTTTTTCGTAATTTAGAACAAATGTAAATTCAAAAAAATCGTATGCTTATGATAAAGCTATTTAAATCAGAACAAATTCAGGAAATAGATGCATATACAATTAAACACGAGCCCATCGCTTCGCTTGATTTAATGGAGCGTGCGGCAAAAAATATGGATTTCCGGATGTCGATAGAATTTTCCACAGATACTCCAATGCTTTTTTTAATTGGTCCGGGAAATAATGGAGGAGATGGATTAGTAATGGCAAGATTAATGAAACATTCAGGCTATGAGGTGCAGGTTTTGTTAATTGATATTGCTCCAAAACTCTCTCCGGATTGTGAACATAACCTTAAACGGTTAAAGGAAGTGGATATTGATGTGCAGTATATAAAATCAATGGATGATTTTCCTAATATTTCATCTGATACGATGATTGTCGATGCCATTTTTGGAGCGGGACTTAGCAGGTCAATTCACGGATTGCCGGCAGAAGTTATTCATAAAGTAAATGTGCTTCCGAACCAACGAGTTGCCATTGATGCTCCATCGGGATTGTTTGGGGAAAATAATAGCGAAAATGATGGCGCAATTTTTAAAGCAGATGATACACTGGCAATTCATTTCCCGAGTTTGTCTTTTTTATTTGCTGAAAATGCGCAATATGTTGGGGTTTGGGATGAAATTGATATTGATTTACATCCCGATGCAATCGAAAACACGCCATCGAACTGGTTTTTTATTGAAGCGAATGATGTCAGTGCTCGCTTGAAACACAGAAAAGCTTTTGCGCATAAAGGCGATTTCGGTCATGCCTTACTTATTGCCGGAGCATACCAAAAAATGGGAGCGGCAGTGTTAGCTGCAAAAGCTTGTCTAAAAACCGGAGTGGGTTTGTTAACCTGTCATATTCCGCAAACAGGTTATCTAATTATGCAAATTTCGGCACCCGAAGCAATGATTAGCATTGACCAAAGTGATGTCATTTTTTCAGATATTCCAGATATATCAAAACATAACGCAATTGGTGTTGGGCCGGGGATTGGTGAAAAACCAAATACTGTTTTGGCGATGAAAACATTAATTAATCAGATCGAAAAACCGGCCGTTTTTGACGCGGATGCATTGAATGTCATTGCGAAAAATCCTGAGCTTTTTGAGAAAATACCAAAAAATTCAATTTTAACGCCGCACCCAAAAGAATTTGAACGTCTTTTTGGTTCATCTGATAATTCGTATCAAGAATTGATGAAACTAACCGAAGCTGCAAAAAAACACCAGATTGTTATCGTTTTAAAAGGTGCATTTACACGCATTGCATTGCCTGACGGCAGAATCCTATTCAACCAAACCGGAAACCCGGGAATGGCTACCGGCGGATCAGGCGATGTGTTGACCGGAATGATTTTGTCTTTTCTGGCTCAAAAATATTCTCCTGCAGATGCTGCTATAATTGCTGTATATTTGCACGGGAAAGCCGGAGATTTTTATGTTCAAAACAATGGAATGGAGTCCTTGATTGCAAGTGATATAATTAATAACTTTGGCCCTGTTTTAAGAGATTTAAGTAAATTATGAGAAAAATAGTTGCGTTTACATTGGTTGTCGTCTTATTGACCTCATGTCAGAAAAACTGGTTTGTCGTTTCTAACAAAAATGCTGAAGAGAAGCACAAAGTTGAAGGAATCATGTATAGCTTGCCTCGCACTGCCGTGGATGTTGACATTAGTATTAATGTGTATCATTATACTCCGGGTCCTTTCTCACAGTATGCCCATTCTTATATGAATATTTCTAATGTGGAGCAGCAAGCGATGAGTTTCTGGGAAATTGATGCGGTAAATATCCGGGAAACAATTGAAGCAGATCCTGCGGCAAAATACTGGATCGTTCCTAATAAAATCATGCCTGACATTCAACTTACAGCACAGGGGATACTTGCCGGAATTAATACAACGCTGGTTTTTGATGCACCAGAAAATGTCGAACGATTTTTCCCCGTTCGTAAAAAACTGCCAAATGATATTTTATTTACAGATCTTGGTGTAAAACGAAATAAATATGAAGTGATTGATACAATCTGGCGTGTCATTGAAAGAGATTCAGTTATAAAACGCATTCCGGTATATCAAAGTGTTGAAAAAGAAAAGGCATGGCATCATAAAGCCCAGGATGCCGCTAATTTTATTATTAAAATCCGAAAACGGCGCTTTAAATTAGAGGCTGCTATTGAAGAACAACAAGGAGATGGGGAAGGAGTTGGCATTATGATTGAAAAACTCGAAGCGCTAGAACAGACATATCTTGAGCTATTTATTGGAAAAACTGAAGTTGAGAAGCGCTATTCTCACTGGCGAATTGTTCCTGAATCAGCAAAATCAACACAACACTTCCATTTAGCTTTTCTGGATATTGAAACCGCTGATATTGTTGATACGGAAGCGCAAGCCCATAACCTAAAACTTGTATTTGAATTGCACAATACGTCCTTCACAAATCAGATAAATCCCGAAAAATTGTCTGATGTCGGCCTAATTACCCGTCAATCAGCTGTTGGCACTGTTTATTTAGATTTAAATGGAGATGTGGTTTTTAAGAAAAATCTAAATCTGCCGCAAATGGGAGGATTTTTTAATATTCCGTCAAAGCTAATGTCTGAAGACACAAAAATCTTAATCAATCCTAAAACCGGAAGTTTGCAAATGATTGAATGATAAAAATTCGCACCATATATATAGGTGTGTTGTTTTTCTGTTTTGTTTCGTTTGGAAATTCACATGCTAAAGGTCAGAATATAAAACTTGTTTTTCATTCTGACTTTGGGCCGGATTACGATAAGGAATTCTCAGATAGTCTTATTGCAATAAATTATTTAACTGATTTACTTGAAATAGATGAAGCCGATGGCTATTTAAATGCCGGATATGACAGTATTATTTCTCAGGACAAGTTACTTGCCGCATATTATTTTCGAGGAACCAAATTTAATTGGGATCATATTACTGTTCAAGTTGAAGATTCATTAAAAGCCTTAGCACCGTCCGATAAACGTCTTCGCAAGAAGCCTCCGTCCACTGCTTTGATGCGAGATTATATGGAAATGATTCAGCTTAACTTCCAAAACCACGGTTTTGCAAACTGTCATGTGGAAAGCAATGCTTTGCATACGGAAAATAGTGAAGTCTTTTGGGAAATAGCGATTGTTCCTGGAACGTATTATTTATTAGACAGTTTGATTATTAACAGCGAGGTAGATTTCCCGAATGAAATAATTGCTTATCGCGCTGATTTGCGTCAGGGAGCCGAATATAACCCTAAGCAAATTAATGAATTAGCTCGTGGAATTTACGATCCTGTTTTTGTCAGACAATCTGGCAAAATGAAAATTGTTTTTTCAGACAATACGTTTCAAATTCTTTTGTATTATAAAAAGCATTCTAACAATATGATTTCTGGAATGATTGGCATTGTTCCCGGAAACGAAACACAAAATCTTTATTTAACAGGAGATGCAAAATTGCAATTGACAAATGCCTTTAAATCCGCCGAAAAAATCGGGTTTGAATGGGCTGCATACGAACCTTTGTCTCAAAGTCTTAAAATACTTTATGAACAGCCGGTAATTTACAATGCATTAGGACTCAAATCTAACTTTGCTTTGCAAAAGCAAGATAGTAGTTACCTGAATCTCGATTTTACCGCTGGGATTCTAGCGATACAACATGCATCTGAATTATTTGTATTTTATAATTGGTATCAGTCATCAATCATTCAAAACCAAGCCGAAGTGCAAAATATTGAGGATTTATCACATCGTAAAATTGGAATAAATTTCAGTCGGCAAAAGTTGGATTATCCACAAAATCCATCATCAGGATATTTGTTTGATATTTCTGGAGCTGGTGGGCTTAGAAACTCAAACGATAGTGTTGCACCTGAAGGAATAGGTGAGTTTCAATCAAGACTTTCATGGTATATCCCACTAGGAGACCGATTTAGTATGGGATTGAAAAATGCTACCGGCTTTAGGTATTTAAAACAAGGATTATCACAAAACGAGATGTATCGCATTGGCGGTGCGCAAAGTTTTAGAGGATATCATGAACGAAGTATTTTTTCTTCAATTTATAGTTTTTTTACAATTGAAGGGATATTTTTCCCCGATAAGACATCCTCAATTTATGCATTTTCAGATGCTGGTTTGTCTAATCAGGATTTAGTTCTGCAAATAAACCAAAATAGTATATTATTTAGTGTTGGGGTAGGATTGAGGGTTGAAACAGGATCTGGTATATTAGCGATTAGTTATGGCATTCCTCGAAATAAAGCAAGCGGATTCGATTTTAGGCAGTCGAAAATACATATTGGGTATGTTAATAATTTCTAAAAAAATGGTTGTTTTCAAAAATATTATTTATAATTGCAATGTATTAAGGCGCATATTTAGTTGACTAAGAATGAGATTCCGCATTTTTATTGAACAGCGAATCATTGCAATTGTCATTTTATGCTTTTTAATATATTTTATAGTAAAAAAAACAGACAGATTTTTGACGGTTTGTTTTTTTTACATACATTTGATGTTTTAATATAGTTAATTAAAACAAATAGATAAGAGTTTTGTTATAAATGAGAATTATTAACTTTAAAATTAGGATTATATGAATTGTATTGTAGTAGATGATGAAGCTCTCGCAAGAGAAGCACTAAAACTGAACATTAAAGAGCTGCCAAATGTAGATTTATTGGGTAGCTTTGACAATGCGCTTAAAGCAAATGAATTTTTACGTGAAAACGAAGTTGATTTGATGTTTCTTGATATCGAATTACCAGGACTTTCAGGTTTGGATTTCATTAAGAGTCTCAAACATGCTCCATACGTTATTCTAACAACTGCTTTCCCACAATATGCTGTGGAAGCATTTGAATTGGATGTTGTGGATTACTTGCTGAAACCTATCAAAATGGAGCGTTTCCTGAAAGCAATCAACAAAGTAGAAGCATTGCTGAGAACTAACGATGAGCCTGCAGCGCTAGATTTCAATCAGGATTTCATTTTTGTGAAATCAGAACGTAAATACATTAAATTAAATTATAATGATATTTACTTCATCGAAGGCTTGAAAGATTATGTAATTCTCCACGCAAACAAAGGAAAATACATGACTGCAATGAATGTGAAAACTATTCATTCCAAATTGCCAAGCGCTGTATTCTTCCGTACCAGCAAATCTTACATCATTAATGTAAATCACATTGATGAAATTGATGGAGAAGATGTCATTGTTCAAGATACCAGAATTCCGATTGGACGCTCTTATCGTGAGAGATTTCTCTCAACTTTTGTCAACAGACGTTTAGTACGCCGTCGTTAAGCTATGTCAAAAAAGTTTGAAATTAACTTGTTGAACAAAAGGACAGGATACGATTCTGAACTTATGAAAGAAATATTCCTGATATTTAAATCAAAATATCAGGAATATTTTGATTTAATACAAATGCGATATAATGATAATGATTGGGTCGGAATCAGTGAAGTTGCTCACAGAGCAAAATCTTCCGTAGCTATTATGGGAATGGAGTCAATTCGTGAAGCGTTTAACGAAATTGAAACGATCGCTTCAGATGGTACTGAAATACCGGATTTTGAAAAACGTTTGAGTAGTTTACACAATGACATTATTGAAGCCATTTCGCAAATTGAAGATTACATTCAACAGCTTGATTGACAATTAAATTGCATAAAAAAAGGCGAACCATTGGTTCGCCTTTTTTGTTATCATTATAACCCGATAAATTTTACGGGATTAAATACTACTCTTCTTCTCCCTCTTTCTCTGCATCTTTACATACACATGTTTTACATGAAGTTACTGCAAGTGTAAAGCTTTTTTCTTGTGCTTTTTCATGCTGCTCATCCTCAATGTGACTTTCTCCTTCTTCGAGGTCGTGATTGTGCTCAATCTCACCCATTACAATTTTACCGGTAACAACAAGTTTCTTCCCGATTAAATCTTCAGAAAACACATCTTCAGTGGTAACAACCATAATATCATCACTGTTTTCAGCAGCTAAAAATAGGCGCTGTCCGCTATGAACACATACATGAGTAGCTTTACCACAAACCTTAACCTCTGTGTCTACCAATTCCTCAAAATTAGCCAGAACATCATCTACGGTTTTAATACCGTCACAATCATTCACTTTTTCTTGACAACATCCTGCTTTAGCATCCGCATCTTCAGTTTGTTCTGTTTTTTCCTGATTCTCTTCATCAGTGTTAGTTTCTGCATTTTGACAACTGAATGCAAAAAATGCTACCATTGTAATTAATCCAAAAATTGTTCTTTTCATAATGATTATTTGTTTTAGTTAATATTCGTTTCATTTTCCTTTAAGGAATTACTTCAAAAAACAAAAATTCCCAATCAAAATACTTCGATTCTAATTCCTTATTCGGAATATTGGGACTTTCAAAATAAAAGCCGTTTAGCTTGCCGGAAAGGGCTTTTCCTGATTTTATTTCTGCTTCTAATTCTCCACTCTGAAATTTCACAACATGATTTAATAAATACACCAACTCGAATTTTACGTTCACTTTGTAATCGTTCGTGTTTTTCATTTTAAATCGTAATTGCTTGGGAGCGGACTTTTTCCACCATTTTGATTGAGCCCATTTGTAAGAAATCTCAACACTATCAATGGTTTCATACTCGTTTTTATATCCAAACTGAGCATTGGCTGTACTACTAAAAAAAGCAAGCACAATAAATACGATGATTATTTTCTGTAATATTTTCATTTTGACAAAACTAAAGGATTTTCTAATACACCGGCAAATAAAATGCTTCCTAATTTATTTTCTTTGATGACAAATATAAACGGACGATCTGCAATGAACTCAGGAGCCGCTTTTTGCTGCTTTTCACGAACGACAACAGCAGTCGCAGCACTGGCTTCCGTTCCTGCTTCATTTACATCAATAACAGCCTGATGGATCACTTCATCAATCATTAAATTTCGCTTTCCGTTCATTCCTTTGAAATTTGCATTCATAGTAAAAGCACGTTCCATTCCCATTTTCATCAATTGTTTTTTCATTTGAGTACGTGATGATAAGTTGAATTTTGGAATGCCAATGCGCAATTTTTCTTTTTCCATGCTTTGGCATATCTTTTCAAATGTTTCTCCATCAAATTCATTGAGGATCATTGCTATGTCAGCATCAGCATTCGGCAAAATCACATACATACTTGAGAGATCAGATTGATATGGCAATTCAATTGCAGAATAAAGCTCAGTTTGCATCCATGCATATTCGCCTTCGTTGTGCATGAATTCGCATGCCTTGCTTTCATCCCCGTTAAATGGGCGTTTTTTAGTCATCTTTTCAGGAAATTCCTGTTTCCATTTTGCATCAAAATAAATTGCATTAATGAGTACTAATCTGGTTTGATCATCAACATCTCCCTTGCGTATCAATTGTTTGATTTTTCTACGTGTTTTATTCTCAACCCAAGCATTCATTTGCCTACGAGCATCTTCTCGTCTCAAGGTGTTTTTAAAATCAACTGCTTTTACGTTGGCTTTATAGGCTTCAATTGCCTTTAAATATTCCGGCAAAAAATGAAAGTCCTTTTGCACCCAAGCGGCATTAGCAGAATAAAACAGTGGTGTTTTTATTTGTTCAAAATAATTGATGTATTCAATCCAGGCTTCATGATTATCGTTATCATTTCTCTGGAAATGCATCACCTTTGCCATTTCCCATTTTGTTCTCCACTTTGCTCCATCATAAGCCATTGATAAAGCAATGGAAATAGACTGCGGACTGAATATCTGGTTTTCATTTTTTTGATACGACTCACGCATCCAATCAAAACAGAATGCATTGTTGCCATCAACGGCTTGTTGCATTGTTTTGTCTTGTGCATGCAATGAAACCGACAAAAGCAGTCCGATAGTAATCAATAAAAAATATTGTCTCATCATATTATATTGTTTCAAAATGCTCCTGATCTGTAAGCTTTTCGCAATAATTACATTTTAATTGCAATTTGCCATTTTTTTCAACAACATCAAACTTTGTTTTCATTTTTTCATTGTTGGTAATGCATTTTGGATTCATACATTTAAACATTCCAACAATATTTTCAGGAATTTCAACTTGTTGCTTGTTGGATACTTTATAATCTTTAATGATATTTATACGAGCAGAGGGAGCAATAAGCGCAATTTTATTCATATCCTCAATTGAAGGATATTTATCAGAAATTTTCACGATACCTTTTTTCCCAAGTCTTCTACTGTCCAGATTGTTCCCGATGGTAATGGTTGTGTCCATGGTTTCAATCCGCATAATGGAAATAACTTTAAATAGATTTTCTGCTGGTATGTGATCGATTACTGTGCCATTTTTAATGGCAGAAACAGTAAGTTCTTCTCTTTTTTCCATGATTCCAATTATTTAAGTCCTAAAATTTTTGTTATGATGGCCATCCGTGTATATACTCCATTGAGTGCTTGCTGGAAATAATAGGCACGCGGATCTTCATCTACATTTGTGTCAATCTCATTTACACGAGGTAAGGGATGTAAAATCTTCATGTTTGGTTTCGTATTAATCAGCATTTCGCGCTTTAAAACATAGGCGTTTTTTACTTTTTCATATTCCATCGGATCCGAAAATCGTTCTTTTTGCACTCTGGTTACATACATAATATCTGCTTCGCTAATGATATCTGTAAACTCCTCATGCTCATAATATTTTATTCCCTTTTTATCGAGAAAATGTTTATATTCTTCAGGCATTTTAAGGTTTTCAGGAGAAATGAAATTAAAAATCGGATTAAAATCAGACATCGCCATCAATAATGAATGCACTGTTCTTCCGTATTTCAAATCACCAACAAGAAAAATACTGAGATTTTCGAGTGTTCCCTGTGTCTTTTTGATGGAATACAAATCCAAAAGGCACTGAGTTGGATGTTGATTTGCACCATCACCGGCATTAATAATCGGCACCGATGCAACTTCACTTGCATAGCGCGCGCTGCCTTCAATGGGATGTCGCATAATGATGAGATCACTATACTGACTGACTGTTTTAATAGTATCTGCAAGGCTTTCCCCTTTGGAAACACTTGTGCTTGATGCTTCAGAAAAGCCGACAATTCTACCACCTAAACGAGATATGGCTGATTCAAAACTTAAGCGTGTCCTTGTGGATGGCTCAAAAAAAAGAGAAGCAATTACATGTTTCTCTAATAGGTTTTGATTTGGATTTTTTTCGAAAGCTTCGGCTAGCTCCAAAATACGATAATAATCCTCTGGAGAGTAATCATTAATCGAAATCAAACTTTTATTTTTCATTGGTAAGGGTTTAGAAATTTATTTAACGATTTCAATCAACTCAATTTCAAAAATTAAGGTTTCATATGGACCGATAACGCCACCTGCGCCACGTTCTCCGTAAGCTAGATTATAAGGAATATAAAGTTTCCATTTTGAGCCAACCGGCATCATTTGTAATGCTTCAACCCAACCTTTTATTACACCATTTACCGGGAACTCAGCAGGTTTGCCACGTTCAACGGATGAATCAAAAACGGTTCCATCAAGCAATGTTCCGTGATAATGCGTTTTTACAACATTCTCAGCTGTTGGAATCTTACCATTGCCAGCTTTAAGAATTTCGTATTGCAAACCTGATTCTGTTACCTTTACTTCGTCACGTTTTGCATTTTCTTTCAGAAAAGCTTCGCCCTCAGCAATTTTTCCGGAATTGCCTGATTTAGTTGCTTCTTGCATGAATTCACCAACGATACGATTCCCTTCTTGTAAATCAAAAAGGAGTTCTTCACTTTCAAGTTGAGCTTGCATTGCAGCAAACATAACTTCCATATTCAGTTTTTCAGCTAATTTCTGTTTTTTGAAATTATCAGCAATCTGAATACCAATGATCCAAGAAGCTGAATCTGCTTTGTTTGTTAATTCAACACTTTCATCTTGTGATGATTTTTCACTCGTAGAGCAAGAAAAAACGAGAAAAGTACTGAGTAAAATAATTGCGGGAAGGAAAATCGACTTGTTCATAAAAATCATTTTTAAAATTTATGCGAATTAAATGTTTTATTTTTTCTCTCGCAAACCTTTTTGCTAACAATTCTGTCTTTTTATTCACAACATGCTGAAATTCTTTTAATTTAGCCTTTTGATATTTTAATAATTTATTACCTTTATTCAAAACAAAACTCGCATGATTTGAAAATGTACTCGGATAAAAAAGAAAAACTAAAAAAGCTGCGGGCTGAAGTGAAAGAACTTGAAGCAGAGTTGATGAGTAAAGGTGAATCAGTTTTGCAAAACCCGTTAGAATCTATAAAGTTGAGTGAAATTATTGATCCTCGCTTACTTAGGATATTACCTGAAATGGTTTTTATTATCAATGAGCATGGTATTTTTAAGGATTATCATGTAAATAGCTCCATTGATTTACTTGTCTCAGCTGATAAAATTCAGGGGTCGAAAATAGAAGCTGTACTTCCCGAGACTCTTGCTAAGCTTACTTATGATAAGCTCAGGCATGTTATCGCAAAACAGGAAGTTGAAAAGTACTGTTACAATTTAAAAATCAACGGAAAAATATTGCAATATGAGGCTGAAATGGTGCCTTACGGAAAAGAGCGTGTGATTGCAGTTATCAAGCATGTTCCCGATGTTGAAAATGTACTGCAAAACGCAGTGAAAGAAAGAGACCATTTATACGGAATTATGAATACAGGACCGGTGGGAATTTTACATCTGAATGCAAGTGGAAATGTAATTTTTGCTAATGTAGAGCTGCTTTCGATGTTTAATAAAGATAGATTTGTAGTTAATCAAACCTGTGATCTTTGTGAAACAATTTTGGGGAAAGCGTATTGTGACATTCCAAAATTTTTAAATGAGTTCAAAAACTCGCTTGAACACCCTGTTTCTTTTCAACGTAAAATTGAGTTTGTGGATAGGGAGCCTTTGTATGTATCTGTTCGTGCATTGCAGAAGCAAAATCCTGTTAATCATCAATTTGAGCTCGTGCTTTTTGTGGAAAATATTAGCGATTTTATTAAAACTCAAACTGAATTAAATCAAAAAATTAATGAATTGACATTAACTCAGGATATCGGAAAAATCGCGTATTGGGAGTTTGATATTGATGCAGATGAATTGCGTGGGTTTAAACCCTTTCTTAAATACTTTCCCAATTTAGATATAGTTGATACACTTTCAAGCATGCAGTTTCTTCAACTTGTGCATCCTGACGATCAAGCGAAAGTGGGCTTTTTATTTGAAGATCAAACAGGGCGAAAGCATGATATCACAGAGCAATTTCGAATTAAAATCAAAGAAGAAGTTCGGTGGGTAAAAGTCAATTCGATTCGAAATTTTTCAAGTAGCGCGAGTAACCTGCCATTAATCCAAGGTTCGGTACAGGACATTACGGTACAAAAACAGCAAGAAGAGCTATTATATCAGAACCAAAAACTATTGGACATTCTGCTGGAAAACCTTCCTGTTGCAGTTTTTGCCAAAGATGCAAAGACCCGACGATATAAGCTTTGGAATAAAGCTGCCGAAACACTTTTTGATATAAAAAAGCAAGATGCAATTGGGAAAACAGATCGTGATATTCATCAGGCATCATTCGCAGGATTATTAGAAACCAGAGATGAGCAATGTTTAAAATCGGAACTGTCGTTGGAGTTTATTGATGAGAAACACACAATAAAAGGTGAGGAAAAGTACATTAATTTGTTTCAAATGCCTGTTGCAATTCGTGGTCGCTATGATGTGATTGTTGGAATTGCCATTGACAATACAACAAAAAAGTTGGTTGAACAAGAATTGCGTCAAGCCAAAGAACAAGCAGAAAAGAGCGATGGTTTAAAATCTTCATTCCTTGCAAATATGAGCCACGAAATCCGAAATCCCATGAACTCCATCGTCGGCTTTTCTAAAATACTAGCTGAAAACATCGATTTAAATGCAGTTGAAAAGCAAGAATTTATTGAGTTAATCAATATCAATGCGAAACAATTACTTCGCTTAATTTCTGACATTATTGATATCGCAAAAATTGAGAACAATGAAATCAAAATATTTAAGTCGCAATTTTCTGTTAATTCGTCACTAAATCAGCTCCATTCAATTTACCGGCGAATTTTGAAAGATGAAAAGAAATCACATCTTAAATTAAACGTAAAACCTGAGTTGCCCGATGATAATTGTCTGATTGAAACTGATGAGCAACGTTTCCAGCAGATTATGAGTAATTTGCTGTCAAATGCGGTGCGATTTACTGATACCGGTTCCATTGAGTTTGGATACAGACAAAAGACTGATGAAATATTGGAGTTTTTTGTGAAAGATACAGGTGCTGGGATTATGCTCGCTGACCAAAACAGAATTTTCAATAAATTTCAACAAGTTAGCAATACTAAAAACAATGAAGGAAAGGGTTTAGGCCTGAGCATCTCACGGGAGTTAGTTCGGTATTTGGGAGGAAAGCTATGGGTTGAATCAACTCCGGGAGCGGGTTCTTGTTTTTATTTCACCTTGCCCCAAAAAGCAAATAAACAAATTCCAAAACCAGATGCTCAACAATTGGAATCATCCGGCCAAACATCAAATCAATTTCAGTGGCAAAATAAAACATTATTAATTGTGGATGACCGGGAAGACATTTTGAGTTTTGTGAAAATTTTATTGAAGAAAACCAAAGTGAAGATTCTAACTGGGACAAATGGAACCGAAGCGGTAGAAATTGTCAAAAAACATCACGATGAAATTGATGCTATACTCATGGATATTCAAATGCCAATAATGAATGGGGTAGACGCTATGAAAATTATAAAGAGTTCTTATCCCGAAATGAAAATTGTTGCTCAGACAGCTTTTGCACTTGAAGGTGATGAAAAAAAGTTTCTTGAATCAGGCTTTGATGATTACATTTCAAAACCAATTAATAAAAATCAATTGCTGAAGGTTTTAAGTGGACATTTTAACAAATAAAATACTGAATTTTATATCAGCCTATTATCCTAACCTGCATTATTCATCGCAAAATTAAGCGTATTTGCATATGTCAATATA
>CAYOUD010000038.1:0-18242 GCA_964407055.1 uncultured Bacteroidales bacterium
GGGTTTAGATGATTCAAATCTGCACAAAGGGCATGGCATGAATTTTCCGGGTTAACATAGATATCCGGAAACAATCCGGCTCCGACAATATGCAATGTCGGTCCTTTTACATTATAAAACAGGCCGCCGGAAATTCCTTTTTCAATATGATTGTATGTTATCCCTGCATTCATGAGATAAGGAGATTGCCCTGCCATTTGTCTTGTTTTTTCAAGGGTTTCGCCCGTTTTTAAATAACCGCATCGTGAGTTGTATTCGGCATCAGTCATGTCAATTTTTGAATCGACATACGTGAAATTAGCACTTACTCCTATGTTTTTTATGGATTCGGAAATAAATCCCAGATTTTTGCGTACTTCAAGCTCAACTCCCAGCAATTCACCGTTTCCGACATTTCTTGTTTGATACTCAGTACTTGTTTGTTGTTCCGGAATACGCACCAATTCAATTGGGTTGTCAAAGGCTTTATAAAATGCACTGACTGAAATTATTTCATCCGATTCCATGAATAATTCCCATCGCAAATCTAAATTATCAATTCGAGTCTCTACCAAATTCTCGTCCCAATCGCTGTAAGTAAACAAACTTCCGTTAAAAATCCGGTTCGAAATCGGATCGAGAATTTGCGCAAAGGAAAGCTCTTTAAAGGATGGTCTTGCAATGGTTTTCGAATAGGCAAATCGCAGATTTTGTTTTTTTGTCAGTTCATAAATTAAATTTGCGCTGGGAAACAAGTCGAAACTGTCCAGCACTTTTGTGTTGTCTAAATTCTTCCCATTGGCGGTGTCTCCGCTTGCAAATTGCTGATCACGTCCGGTATGGCGCATGACATAGTTTTCAGCACGCAAACCAATAATGCTTTTTAAATGCTTAAATAAATAGGCTTCGTTTGAAAAGTAAATGCCTGAATTATTTACATTTGATTGATATTCGTTTGGGTTTGGATGATTGTTTCCGGACTGATAATAGATAGAGTTTGGTTTGTTCGGAAACAGATTTTCAGCGTTCAATACCTCTGATTGGGTAATGTTTTCCCATGATTGTCCCCCAAAAAATTGGATGTCATAAAATAGAATCTCATAATCGCGATACTTGAAATTGTGCGAAGCGCCGAATTTTAATTTTGCCTCTTCATTTTGGAAAAAGTAGAGTTTTGATATGTCGATTTTTGCAGTGGCATTTAATTCGTTGAGTGAACGCCATATTCTTGACGGATTTCCTCCTGCCCCGGCAACAAAAAGCGTATCAACCGATGTGTAGGTTAATGCAGTTTTCCGTAAATCGGGATCAAAAGAGCTGGAGTAAGTTGGTGATACGCGCCAATCAATATCCCATGAGCGATTTTTTAGCTTATGACTTCCGTGGAAAAGCAAATTTTTGATTCCTCGCTGAATGTATTCCAGGTTATGTGAATTGTCAAAATATCCTGATTGTCCTACAGCTTCACCGTCATTGTCAATGTCAAATATTCCGACACGACTTTCTCCGTTTTGTAAAACGAGCAACATCAGTCGTAATTTTGAATATTTGGTTTTATATGCCAGTCCGGCTAATCCGCCGAGCAATACATTGTGTTCGCCCATTTGTTCGGTTTGACGGGTTGCATATCGGAGTTCATATTTATCCGGGTCAATATAAGGCTGATATTCACCATATTCCACTTGATCATAATATTTGTAATCTGATTTATAGGATAAGGAAAAGACATAAGCCATTTTTGGTTCTTTGTCGGAGTTTTTTGCATTTTTCAATTCCCATTGATTTCCCATAGCGATACCCGCACTGATATCCATTAAGCTAGTTTTTCGTGTAGCTCCCAGTTCCGGATTAAAGCTAGCGATAAATGCATTGGCGTCTTCCTGAGTTGCACCTGAAATCGGAGTTGGGATATTTGTGCTGTTTGCACCATCAGGAGGCGAACGGCTTCCGTCATCAAATCCGAGAAAATCGGTTTTTCCGCCACTATAACTCAAGTAATCGGAATTAAAATGCATGCTCAGATTATATCCCAAACTAAATGAGACATCCATAATTTTTTTCTGTGGAAAATCTTTGGTTTCGATATTCATTAATCCTCCGGTAAAGTCGGCAGGCATATCGGCAGTAAAGTTTTTGCTGACAAGTAAATTGTTGATGAGATTTGTCGGGAAAATATCCATTTGGAGTGTATTTTTATCAGGGTCGAGTCCGGGGATATCTACCCCGTTGAGGGTTGTTTTTGTGTATCGGTCGCCTAATCCGCGGATGTAACCATATTTTCCGCCTTCAATAGAAACACCGGTAACGCGTTTTGCGGCTTCCACTACTGTTCCGTCGCCCGTAAGTTCCATTTTTGAGGAAGAAATTCCGTCTAGCATTGCCGGAGATTTACGTTTCATGTTTTGCAGCGCTGCTTCAGTTCGTCTTACTGATTCTGCTACAACAACCACTTCTTTCAATTCAAAAGCACTTGTTCTCAATTCGAAGGTTTCAAGTACTGTTACTTCGCCAGGTTTTATCACAAGCCCAGAAATCACTTTTGTTTGGTAAGAAATGTAAGAAACTTCAACATCGTAAGTTCCTGCCGGAATATCAATGGTAAACATTCCGTCTAAATCGGTGGAGGCTCCAAATGTTGTGTTCTTTATTGCCAGCGAAACGCCCACCAGAGTTTCTCCTGTTTCTGCATCAGTAACTGTGCCCCGAAAAGTTCCGTTTTGGGCAAATCCACTAAGATTTATTAAAATGAAAAAACTGAAAATTATCTGCTTCATTGTTTTGTTTTCTAAGGGAATTTATAATCAACGAAACAGACCTGCACCGTTTTCTATTGATGCAAGTCTGTTATATGTTTAATTTAATTGATTTAGAATTCTGCTAATTTGCCAGCTTGTGCTGCCCATGTCCAACTTAATGGAGACGCATTTGCAGTGTTTGTTTGACCGGCATTTACTCCGTTCGGAACATCTCCGTTTACGTGATTTGCCAAATTTTCTGCAGCAACATCGATAAAGATATCGGTGAAATTCACTTGTGCAGCAGTTACACGGTTGATTTTTTGTCCGTCCTGAACATTCGTGAAATAGAGGTTTTCAAGCGTAACAATGGAATTGTCATCAACGTTGATGAGCTCAGCAGCCATGCGAACGACTTCACCGGCTCCGTCAAGTTCAGCTGTCATAATTGCACCGTTTTTAATCGTGTGACCTGCTTTCGTTGATCCTTCGGGGCCATCGAGTTCAAAACAATGATCGTTTGGAGTAATGAGGAAGAAGTTATCTAAAGTTCCGGCCCATGATTGATCGGTATCAATGGCATCATCACCATTATTCCAATTAACGACATTACTAACATTGACTGTACCTCCGAAAAATTCGATCCCGTCATCTTGATTGGCAACCACTTCAATGCTTTCAATAGTTGTTCCGGTACCAACACCACCGAGTGTGAGTCCGTTAATTTCATTTCCTGAACCAATGTTTGTTCCCCCATGACGGATAGAAACATATTTAATAATTCCTGAATTGTCATCTGCAACATTTCCACCATAAAGTCCATTCGGATCCGAAGTTGGGATTCCCTCAATTTGCACTTCAGAAATGTCACCACCGGCATCGTTTGAAGCTGAGATGGGCGCTTTACCACAAATAAGAAGTCCACCCCAAAGTCCGTTAATATTTGGATCAAGGTTCGGGCTCCCGAAGTTACCGGCTATTACATCCTCCGGTGTAATTTCATCAGCAACGGTTGTGAAAATAATTGGTTTTACAGCGGTACCTTCAGCAATTAATGTACCTCCGCGTGCAATTAAAAGCGCAGTTGCGTTTGCACCGGTTCCGGCTTCACCTTTAATGATTGTACCCGGCTCAATGGTTAACGTAATTCCATCAACCACAGTGATTCGACCCCCAAGTTGATATACCTTATCACTTGTCCAGGTCCTGTTTTCGGTAATGTTTGCTGAAATAATCAGATTACCTGAATCAGGAGTGTCATTGTTATCTGGTGCATCGTCTTTACAAGATGTCATTACAAGCACGAGACTTGCCAAAACTGCTACCAAAAAGAAATGTTTTTTCATCGTTTATTTTTTTAGTTCAATTATACGATGCAAACATAGTTGCTAAATTCAAGCCAAGCGTTAAGCAAAGTTTAAGTCTTTCTAAGCTTTTTTTGAAAAATGGGAGTAAAATGGCTCAATGATTAACATTGGCTTAACTTAGGCTGTGTTTTCTGTTAAAACGACCCATGGTTCTTGTCGTATAAGTATTTGACATACAGATTTTATGATGGCTGCGTGTCAGTTTCGAGTTGGATTAACATGGGCTGTTTTTGGTGGAAGTAAAAAACATTTTTCCTTTGGTGGAAAAGGTAATTAGTTAAAATGTTAAGGACATTAAAAATGCACATAACTGAGTGTCGAAATCAGGTATTAATCAAGAAAGTCGTATTTGCAGACGGAAATATACTATATTTGAAAAAGGATGTGCTAAAATTCATATTCTAATCGGAATTTTATCGCAAAATTATCCTTAAAATCAGGACCTGCATAATCCCCGTGGTTGTAATAAAAGCCAACACCATATTTCATAAAAAGTTGTTGTAAGAGTGCATTGATTTGTAAACCGCTTTCCATGTATATTTTGTTTGGATAGGCGAACTGTATCTGTGAATTCATTTCGTAATAAGGAAATTTACTGTTTTCTCCGATAAACATATTGGATACCAGTGCAAATTCGGGTTTCCAGTTTTTTACATGGAAAAGCAGGCTTCCGATATCGTATTTTAAGAACAGCGCAACAAATCTGTCGGCAAAAATTCCACTCATAGGCATAGTTGCAAAGCTGTTGTCGGAATCTAACCATTTTCCGCTTTTATGAATGGAAAATCCGTGTCCGTAAATCGGAAAATCACTATAAATCAGACCTGCATCGGCAGTAATGTGAAAATCACCAATCCATTTTGTTTCCAGCACATCATGAAAACGGGCTTCAAAGCGCCAATATTCCTTAAACGCATCGTCTTTCCATGGGATGCCATTGCGAATATTAAAATGAATATCAGGATATTTACTTCCCATACTCATGATATTTCCTTTCGGTGTACGGATAATATTTTCCCGAATAACCCATTTTGTTTCAATTCCGGTTTCCCAACCCGTCATTTTCCCGTAAAATCGAGAAAAATTTTGATTATTGATTTCATTAAAGTCCAGATATGCTTTAGTATGAAATCCTCGGAATACTTGTGCTTGAATGCTTGCAGTCCAACTTGAATACCAGTCAAAATCCGAAAGGAAAAACTCCCGGAAACTCTCATTATCTAATTGTTTCGAGGTGAAGTTATAAGCGTTTGATTCTCTGATGTCATGTGAATATTCAGCTTGCAGGATTAGTCGTTCGTTTTTTAAAGGCATGATGTTTAATCCGGCTCCGTATTTAAATGCTTCGTCGCGGATTCCGTAGGCACCATAGGTAAACAGTGAAAAATAATTTGATAAACGATGATTGGTTTCCAATCCTAATCCTAATCTGCTTCCTTCATACTCGTTGAACCAGTAAAGGCTGTTTAAATCAATATTTACAACACCCCATGGAATTTTTCCGGTTGCAAGTATTTCTAAGCCTGCCAGTTTTTGGTCAAGATTAATTGCATCGCCGACGCTGTCAATGAGTTTGTAGGTGTTTTTTTCGCGAGTATTTAGTTGTTGAATTCGGAAATTATCCCAAAACACAGCATCTTTTTCTGTGGCGTCTTTTGCGTAAGCTATCTCAGTTCCGCCTTTTATGCGTGTTTCAATCGCTTGGTTAATTTTCACATCTTTAATATAGGTTTTCCCGACTCCAAGTAGCTTGGAGTTTCCCGAACCTGCAGAATCAGAAAGTTCAATAAAATTGACAATAAAGTCTGTATTTAGTTGCACCGGAAACCAATGGGCAGCATCCGGTTTGTTGTACTGTTGCTGTATTTTAACCTGCATTTCGTTGCTTTGCGTTTTCGGCTCAGCAATCACATTTTGAATTGCCCAACCATCGGAGTTGATGTATATTAATCCTTCCAAACCACTGAAATTTGTGCCACGTTTGGGTTGAAACGACATGATGAAAGTCGTATCACCGGTTTCTGTATATGCTGTGTCTTTAAGCAGGAAAAAATATTTATTCGGGCTGTTTTTGCAGAGTGGACTAATATATTCCTGTCCGGCAACCTGTATAATTTCATCATAAAAAGAAAATGACTGATATTCAGCGGCAAGATAAGTAAAACTCGGGTGCTTCAATCCCGAAACCCGGCTTGCAAGTATCTCTTCTTTGGTTTTGTCAGGGGATTGAAACTGTTTTTTAGTCACTGATTCCATGAGAAATAAATGATTCTTATCCAAGAAATCGGCCATTTTCCCCAGGCTTGACGTGTCGGCAATATTTCCTGCAGAATCTTTCTTTACAACATCTTTAAAATCCTTTGAATCAATTGTAAAATACATTTTTGAATAGGATGTTAGTTCGTAGGAATCCAAATTGTCAGGATTATGTTTTGCTTTGTTATCTATTGCCAGAGAGACAATTCGGTGTGCTGGGTTCTCCCCGGGAAGCACTGTAACTTCATTTAAAGTGAGGGCTTCGGGATGCATCTCAATCTTAATAAAATCCTCAGTTCCGTTTAACGGGATGTTTTTAGCTTTATATCCGACGAAACTGCAATGAATAAAATCTGCTCGTTGCCTGTTCGGGATGGTGAAAAGTCCGTCCAGGTCAGTAATGCAGCCTTCTTTTTCAAGATTGTATGTTACATTGACAAAAGCCATGGGCTCTTTTGTTTCTGCATCAATAATTTTGCCTTGAAGATTTTCCTGTGCAAATAGGGATGATGTTATCAATATAAGGTAGATTGTGAGCAAATTTCTCATAGTCTATTCATATTTTCCGGTTTTTAGCATACTGAGCTCTTTTTGTGTTAAAACCCGGTATTTACCCCTCGAGAGATTCTTTTTTGTTAATCCGGCAAAATACACTCTGTCCAATTTTACAACGTTGAAACCAAAATGCTCAAAAATCCGACGGACAATACGGTTTCTTCCCGAATGGATTTCTATACCAATATCTTTGCATGAATTGTCAAGAAATGCAATTTCATCTGCATTAATCGCTCCATCTTCTAATTGAATTCCTTTTGCGATTTTGTCAATTTGTTCTTGTGATGCCGGCATATCCAGCTCAACATGATAAATTTTCTTTTTGTTGTAGCTCGGATGCGTTAATTGCTTTGTTAATTCGCCATCGTTTGTGAAAAGCAACAGGCCTGTGGTGTCCATATCAAGTCGTCCGACAGGATAAATTCGCTCAGGACAGGCATTTCCGACAATATCCATAACGGTTTTGCGATTTTGAGGATCGTCCAACGTGGTTACATAGCCTTTGGGTTTGTTTAGTAACCAATACACCGGTTTTTCTGCTGCAATTATTTTGTCTTTATAACTTACTTGGTCTGTCGGCATCACTTTGAAACCCATTTCGGTGACAAGTTTTCCGTTTACTGAAACCTTCCCGCTGCTGATGAGTTTATCTGCTTCTCGTCGCGAACAAATTCCAGCATTGGCGATGTATTTGTTTAAGCGTGTTGAGTTTTGCGTATTTGCTTGATTTTCCATAGAGACAAAATTACCTAAAATGAATGGGAAAAAATTACAGGCTTGTATAAATTGTTGATTTAGTACAAACTTTGGGGTTAATAGAGGTAATTTTCTGATGAAATTTAGAATTTCGCTTTATTGTTCTTATCACTTTTCTCTTCCTTTTTTTCTTACCCCGAATAGCGAATGTTATTTTTTGAGCTTTCGGGATTAAAACAAAGTGTAATCGGGGTGTTTTTAAGTCAAAAAAAGGAATTTATCCGGCCTTTGACGGAAGGCAGCACCAATCGCCTTACTCGCTCTGCTGAATTGCTATAAAAGTCAAGAATGTGGACGACTAAAGCGCCATTCTTGATTTTATTAGAGCAGTTCAGCATTCACTTCCATCGCATGGCTTGTGGTCTGCCGTTTCCTTCCCACATAGCATTCCTTCGGAACGCTTCTAAAAATTGATTCCCGGCTTAGAATGGGAAATAACACATAAGAACCTAATTTCGAAGGAATTTCTGTTTTTATCTAGCACGCCAAAAACGAGCTATTCTTTTCTAGGAAAAGTACGTTTTCAAGCCTCACTTAGGGCTTCGCTTTCCGACGCTTTGAGAAGCTCTGAAGAGTGCCTATGCTTGCTTGCCTCATCGCGATATTGCAAAAATTGCTTTCCAAATATTTTGAATAATCAACAATGGGTCATTAATTATTTGATATTTCAATGATATTGAACTGCCACCAAAAAAACCGCGATGAAATTCTGTGAGTTTTTTATCTTTGAGCAAAATAATGAATTATGGCATTACATTTACGTCAAGACGAGAATTATGAAGCATTAAAAAATGTCGCTGATCGTATGGCTATTGCAGCAAGGACAGCACCTAAAACCCGCGGGAAAGATGTGGTTCAGATTGCAATTGTTGATGGGAAAGAGATAGATGCTCTGGCAGATGATATGGAGAAGATCGCGGAGGAATACAATATGGCATTTTTCGCACGGGATGCTGGAAACCTACGAAATTCCCAGTTAGCAGTATTGGTTGGTTGCGAAATTAAGGTAAATAATTTGAATCCCTGCGGAATGTGCGGTTTCGCAGATTGTGCAACGAAATCAGAACATTCTGAAATTCCTTGTGTGTTTAATACGATGGACATGGGCATTGCGATTGGTTCTGCTGTTTCCGTTGCTGCTGATGCCCGTGTTGACAACCGTATAATGTACACAATTGGGCAGTCAGCAAAACGATTAAAACTATTCGATGATTCAATTCCGGTAGTGTGTGGAATTCCGATTTCTGCAAAAAGTAAAAACCCGTATTTTGACCGTAAGAAGAAATGACAAAGCCTAAAATACTCATTTTAGATAATGTGCATCCACGGATGATAAAATCGCTTGAAACAAAATTTCAAGTGGATATTAATATCAATTGCAATGAGGATGAATTAAAAAGCTTACTACCAGGCTATATTGGGCTTGTTTTAAGAAGCCGTCTGCATTTTTCGAGGGCGGTGATAGACGCAGCAACGGATTTAATTTTCATTGGTCGAGTAGGTGCAGGAATGGAAAGTATTGATGTTGAGTATGCAGAATCGAAAGGGATTCGTTGCCTGAATTCTCCGGAAGGAAATCGGGATGCTGTTGCCGAACATGCCATGGGAATGCTGCTTAGTTTGTTGAATAATCTAAAGCGTGCGGATGCCGAAGTGCGTGAAGGAATTTGGAATCGTGAGGCTAACCGTGGGAGAGAATTGAAACATATGGTAGTTGGAATTCTTGGTTTCGGAAATATGGGGGCTTCATTTGCAGAACGGCTGCGTGGTTTTGGTTGTGAGATTATTGCATACGATAAAAATAAATCAGGATATGCACCGGATTTTGTACATGAAGTTCCCAAACGTGAAATTTTTAAACGTGCCGATGTGGTTTCTTTACACATTCCTTTAGATGACTCAAATTATTATCTGGCAGATGAAACCTGGTTTGAGGCTTTTGAAAAGCCGATTGTTTTAATAAATACTGCACGCGGACCGGTTGTAAAAACGACTGCATTAATTCAGGCTTTGGAATCGGGAAAAGTGCTTGCTACCGCATTGGATGTTCTGGAATACGAAGAAACTTCATTTGAACAAACAAAGCAATTAACAGAAATTCCCGATTTTATGAATTTAGCTGGTAAGGATAATGTGTTGTTTTCGCCGCACATTGCAGGTTGGACGGTGGAATCTAAAGTTAAACTTGCTGATTTCTTGGCGAATAAGATTTTGAAGCTGAATACTATGCTATAGAATAGGTGGTAGCGTGCTGTGTTTTTGGTTGATTTTTTTTAAGCGTTTAAATTAGACCATATCCAACAGGCTTTGAAGCAGCCCTTCCGGATAGTTGGAGTGAATGATTTGCTTTTCGGCATCGAAAGATTTTACTGCATCATTCAGGAACGGAATGTCGAAGCTTTTTTCCTTATAAATGACTTCAAGCAATGGATTTCCCGGAATTAAGTTGATGTTTGTGATGATTAATTCAAGCGATGATGCTTTATCTACAAGGGTATAACCTGCTAAATTTTCAAGAGTGGGTGTAATTTCTGTATTGACAAGCAGTTTTTTAGGGTAAAAACAGGTTTTATCAAGAAAACTCACTGCTTTTTCTCTGGATAATATGTTGTCAAAGTGAATAATTGGTTCACTTTTATCTTGTTTGATATTATCCATAAAAAAAGGAACCAGATTTCCATCAAGTTCAATGAAAATCGGTTTCTTTTCAGTTATAAACCAATTGTTTGTTTGTTTTAGTTTTAAGAGAAATGCTCCGTCGGTACCAACCAGCTTTTTCAAATATCCAACCTCCTCAAAGTCAGCTCGTCGAATCATCGTTTTAAAAAATACAAACTATTTTTCGGTTTTTTCATCAGAAGCTTCTTTTTTCTCTTCAGCCTTAGGAGCTTCTTCTTTTCCCTCAGCTTTAGGGGCTTCTTTTTTTTCTTCAGCCTTAGGAGCATCTTCAGTTTTTTCTTCTTTTTCCTCAGCTTTAGGGGCTTCTTTTTTTTCTTCAGCCTTAGGAGCCTCTTCAGTTTTTTCTTCTTTTTTCGGCGCTTTTGCTGCTTCTTGAGCTTTAGCTTCGGCTTCAGCCTCAGCTTTTGCAGCATCTTCAGCTTCTTTGCGAACAGTTTCTTCTTTCGCAAGACGTTCAGCAATCACTTTTTCACGTTCTTCGCGAACTTTAGCTTCAGCGTCAAATTTGGATTTTTTCTCAGCTACTTTGGCCGCTTCAAGATTGTCTTGATCTGCTTTCAGCTTGATCGCTTTGTCTGTTTTCCAAATTTCATAACGACGATCTGCTTCAGCTTCATCGAAAGCACCTTTTTTCACACCTTCGAGCAGGTGTTTTTTCATTAATACGCCTTCCTGAGATAAGATAGCCCTTACAGTATCGGAAGGTTTGGCACCTTTGATAAGCCACTCGAGTGCTTTCTCGAAATCCAGCTCAATGGTGGCAGGTGTAGTAACCGGAGTGTAAGAACCAATCCGTTCAATATACTTACCATCTCGTGGTGACCTGCTATCTGTGGCAACTATATGGTAGAAAGGAAGTCTTTTTCTACCGTGCCGTGCTAATCTAAGCTTTACTGACATAATTTTACTTTAGATATTAATACTAATTTTTAAACAGGGCTGCAAAGATAATCTTTTGATTTACAAAATGAAAACTTTTGTTTGATTCTTTTTATAAAAGTAAAGGATCAAGCAAACTGTCTGGGAAAAAGAAAGAATAAGATACATATTTCATACTTAAACGGGGAGCTTGATGGACTCAAATAAGAATAGCCATTGGTCGGAATTCATAAGCAACACAGGGTGTTTGCGATTTATTTAGGAATGCTTTTGGCATGAATTTTTGCTTTTTTATGCAAAAATCATGTCCAAAAGCTAAATGAACACAACACAATTTAACCCAGGTTGAAACCCGGGGCTATCATATTTGAATCTGTTTGAATTTCTTAAACCAAATTCACCTTTTTTAGCGAGTTTGTATAAAGACCAGCATTACCAATAAATCATTTGCTTGATTAAATGAAAAATGCCCTCAAATTCTGATTATTTGAGAGCATTGATATTTATAAATCCTTAGAATAAAATTAGTCTTTTTTCTTAAATTCTCTCATGAACTCTTCAGCCTTTAATACCATATCTTTAGAGCCGGTATAAAATGGGACTCGTTGGTGAATAGTTGTTGGTTGAATGTCCAGAATTCGGTTTCCCATACCGTCTGTGGCTAGTCCGCCGGCTTGTTCAGCGAGAATAGCGATGGGATTGCATTCATACAGCAATCTTAATTTTCCGGTTGGAGCACTCCTTGTTTTAGGATACATAAAAATTCCACCTTTCATCAGGTTTCTATGAAAATCAGCCACCAAAGAGCCTATATATCTTGCTGAATATGGGCGATTTGTGGATTCATCTCTTTCCTGACAATATTTTATGTACTCTTTTGTGCCTTGTGGGAAATTAATAAAATTACCTTGGTTTACCGAAAATATTTTTCCTTGTTTTGGTGTAACCATGTAAGGATGAGACAGACAAAATTCTCCAATTGTGTTGTCAAGGGTAAATCCAGTGGTGCCAAGTCCTGTAGAATAAACCATCATGGTTGATGAGCCGTATAGGACATATCCGGCAGCCACCTGTTTGTTTCCGGGCTGAAGGAAATCTTCAAGTGTTGCTTTTTCACCTCTCGGTGAAACGCGTCGATAAATTGAGAAAATTGTCCCAATTGACACGTTCACATCAATATTTGATGAGCCATCAAGCGGATCCATGCAAATGATGTATTTTCCGTCGAGCGAAAGATCGTCATCAAAAAGTACCATTTCATCATTTTCTTCCGATGTGATACCAACACAAATTCCGCTGGCTCGCATTGTGTTAATGAAAACATCATTTGCAAAAACATCAAGTTTTTGTTGGTTTTCACCTTGCACGTTTATGTTTTTTGAATCTCCGAGGATATTAACAAGTCCGGCTTTATTCACTTTTTTGGCAACAATTTTCGCTGCTAGTCCGATATGACTTAACAATCGACTTAGTTCTCCTTTTGCATAAGGAAATGCAGATTGTTTTTGAATAATTACTTCATTTAATGTGATAATACGTGAAGGCATAGCTTTGCATTGTTTTGTTTACATTTTCGGCCTAAAGTTACAGTTTTTCATTCAATTTCGGGCAGATAATTTTAGTTATCTGCATTGAGTTGTGTAATAATTCTCTTAATTTGCAAAAAAATGTTGTTATGAATTTGGCTCAGGGATTTTTTCATACTATAGAACGGCCGCTGATAATTGCAGGACCATGTAGTGCAGAATCAGAAAAGCAGGTTTTAAATACTGCGACAGCACTTGCCGAAAAAGAAGCGGTAAAAATTTTCAGAGCCGGTGTTTGGAAACCAAGAACCAAACCGGGACATTTTGAGGGAGCGGGGGACAAAGGCTTAAAGTGGTTGCAGAAAGCAAAACAAGAAACAGGATTATTGGTTGCCACAGAAGTTGCTACAGCCAATCATGCAAAAAAAGCGATTGATGCCGGTATCGATGTTTTGTGGATTGGAGCAAGAACAACCGGCAGCCCGATTTATGTGCAGGAAATTGCAGAGGCTGTTGAAGGTCGGGATATAAAAATTATGGTTAAAAATCCGTTGCACCCAGATATTGATTTGTGGTGTGGAGCAATACAGCGTTTTTATGATGCCGGAATTCGTGACTTAGCAGCTGTTCATCGTGGTTTTTTTCCGTTTGAGAAATCGGCGTTTAGAAATTTGCCTTTGTGGGAGATTCCAATTGAGCTGCAATTGCGTCATAAAGCATTGCCTGTAATTTGCGACCCGAGTCATATTGCCGGAAAAACCAGTCATGTTGAGACTATCGCCCAACACGCAATGGATTTAAATATGGCGGGATTAATGATTGAAGTTCATGAAAATCCGCAGAAAGCGCTTACTGACAGGTCTCAGCAGATCCTACCCTCGGAGCTTGACAGGTTGTTGAAGGAGCTTTCCATACGGAGAAATCAGTTTAATGATCAGTCATATCTTTCCCGTATGGAGCAACTGCGTAAAGAGATTGACCACATTGATTATCAGTTGATTGATTTGCTGACAGAGCGTCAGGGCATCATTCAAAATATTGCAAAATGCAAGTCGGAAATGAATGTAAATATCTTACAATTACAGCGTTGGGAAACGATTTTGCAAACACGATTAGATTATGCGGAGACGAATAACTTATCCAGATCTTATGTATTAAAGCTTTTGCAATCAATCCATAAAGAGGCAATTCGATTACAATCAGAAATAATGCGAGCTAAGCCTTCTTCGACTCAAGATGATGAATAATCGAGTGAAGAATAAATAATCCGTCTGTATTTCCTAATTCTTCATCGGCAGCACGTTCCGGATGCGGCATCATACCGAACACATTTTCGGATTGATTACAAACTCCCGCGATATTCATGCTTGAACCGTTTGGATTTCCATCTTCAGAGAGATCTCCGTTTGCATTGGTGTATCTGAAAATAATTTGATGATTTTGCATCATGTCAGCAAGGACTTCTTTTGGTGCATAATATCGACCTTCACCGTGGGCAATAGGGATTGTTAATATTTTCCCGTTCGGGACAAACTCCGTAAGTGCGCTGTGTTTTTGCTCAGCAACAATGTGCTGATTTTTACAGATAAATTTCTGATTGTTGTTGTGAAGCAAGGCTCCCGGCAATAATCCGGCTTCACAAAGCACCTGAAATCCATTACACACACCAAAAACAAAACCACCCTTGTTTGCAAATTCAATAACCGACTCCATGATGGGAGAATAACGGGCAATGGCACCGGAGCGCAAATAATCTCCGTAGGAGAATCCACCCGGGAGCATGATTGCATCAACAGATTGCAGGTCAGTGTCTTTGTGCCAAAGTTCAACCACCACCTGATTTAATTTATCTCGTAAAACATAGACCATGTCATGGTCACAATTCGATCCCGGAAAAATAATTACACCAAATTTCATGTTTATTTGCGTTGCGATTTTGCTGACAAAGGTAAAAACTTACTTTATTTTTGATGCCTCTTTTTTAATCTCATCCAATAAATTTTCTTCTTCTTTGATCTTTTTACTTTGATCTTCAATGGTTTTCGTCACTTTTTCAATTTCTGATTTATTATCCTCGATTTTTTCCTCATAGGATTTTATTCCCTTTTCAAGATATTTCTTGTTGTCTTCTGCACTTTCCACTTCTTTAGCAAGGTTTTTTACCGTTTTTTCCTGTTCTTTAATTTTGTCATCATACACATCTTGAACCAACTCGAAAGCAAAATCCTTAACAATGCCTTTCATGACTTGAAGTTTGCCTCCTTCTGATGAACTAAGAAATGCTCCTCCTAAATCAACGGCAACAAAAAGCGTGACAATGTCTTTTTTCTCATCAGTTTTTGCGTAAACATCCACTGTGTTTTCTGACAGGAGTTTGATTGTCGCATTATCGGCAAACATTTCTTTGCGGCTTTTGATTTTTTCAGGATTGTAATCTTTTATGAGTTTTTTCCATTCCTTTTCGACGGTTTTTTCGTCAGTATAAGGGATTTCAACCATGAGAGCTGGACGGCTGGTTTTGTCAAATTTGCAACTGGTTTCAGTTACTTCAAGTTTTTGAGCCATTGCAGGTATTGTCAGTATAACAATAATAAGCGATAGTAATAAATTACGTAACACAGTTTTATTTTTTAAAATTTCACACTAAAGATACAAAACAAACTTGATGCCTAAAAATTAAAATCATTTTATTTCAATTAGTGATAAAAAAATCCGGGGGGAACCCGGATTCTCTTTTTATTTTGCCATGTACTCTGCTTTTTGCAGGAGGGTTATAAACTCGTTTCGATATCCAAATTTGTCAGCTCCTTTGCTGGCTTTTGCGTATTCAATCGCTTTTTCCCAACTCGCCTTCGCTTTATGCTCACTATTTCTCAGTAACATGCCGTACATAGCCGCTGCAGATGCTAATTTAAAATTATCACTCAGTTCAGGTTCCGCCTTTGGTTTTGCTTTGACGGCTTTAGTAATAAGTTGGCTTGTGTTTTCGTCCGGGGCTTTATAGCGAAGTTTTAAGGTCATTAAATCCGCAGAGTTTTTAAGTTTTCTGCTTTGATAAATTAAATCATCCACATCGCCCGATTTTTCATTACTTCCTGCTGGTATGATTTCATAAAGTGCCGTTACCGTATGTCCGGCACCAATTTCACCGGCGTCTTTTTTGTCATCATTAAAATCTTCATCGTTCAACAAGCGATTTTCATAACCAATCAGGCGATAGGATTCAACGAGGTTGGGGTTAAACTCAATTTGAATTTTTACATCTTTGGCAATTGTATATAAAGTGCCCCACAATTCATCGGCAAACATTTTCTTTGCTTCCAGAATGTTGTCAATGTAGGCATAATTACCATTTCCTTTGTTTGAAAGCTGCTCCATTTTGTTGTCTTTGTAATTTCCCATGCCAAATCCGAGGATTGTAAGGAAAATTCCATCATCCCGTTTTTCTTCAATCATTCTTACAAGTTCTGCATCACTGCTTGCTCCGATATTAAAATCTCCATCAGTTGCAAGAATTACGCGATTGTTTCCATCCGGGATGAAATTCTCTTTGGCAATTTTATATGCAAGCTGAATTCCAGCGCCTCCGGCTGTCGATCCGCCGGCATTAAGATTGTTTAATGCTGCTTTAATTTGTTCTTTCTCATTCCCGGGAGTTGATTCTAATACTGCTCCTGCACTTCCGGCATAAACGACAATTGCAACTCTATCTTCAGGACGTAGTTTGTCGATTAGAATTTCGAAAGATCGTTTGAGCAATGGCAATTTGTTTGGACTGTTCATTGACCCGGAAACATCTAATAAAAAAACAATGTTTGATGCCGGAACGTTTTCGTTTTCTATTTCTTCACCTTTTAAACCAATCATCAGTAATTTGTGATTTTCATTCCAGGGACAATCACCATATTCAAGATGTGATGCAAAGGGATGCCCGTCGGTTGGTTGCGGATAATCATAATTAAAATAATTAATTAATTCCTCAACTCTGACAGCATCTTTTGGTGGCATTTGATTTTGGTTAATAAATCGACGTACATTTGCATAGGATGCTTTGTCAACATCAATTGAAAAGGTGGATAAGGGTTTGTCTTTTGCTGAATGAAAGCGGTTTTCTTCGATTAAACTGTAGTCCTCAGTATTATGCTGAATGGCTGGTTGGTCAAATACAGCGTTTATGCTTCGGCTACGTTGTGCATTTCCTGATTTGTGTTGTTGTTGTGATAAGGAAAAATCCATCGACATTTCTGCATCATTTTCAACAACATTAAATGCTTCAATAACGATTTCTTTTTCATTTGGTTTGACCACACTTGGTTTTAATACAAAATTGATGGTTTTTTCATCGTTGACTGTAAGGATTAGACTTTGCGGTAGGCTTTTTTCGTGTCCGGATTTTTCGGCATACACATGATAATGACCGGAGGTGAGATTTTTAAAACTAAAAACACCATTTGTGTCAGTATTTGTTTTTGCAATCAGTTTCCCTGATTGCAAAACACTGACTTCTGCATCGGAAACAGATTCTCCTTTTTTGTTTTTTACGTGACCATTAATACTTGCCGCCTGTATAGCGACTGCTAGAAAGCTTAGAAATAAAATTGAGATTATGCGTTTCATGATGATAAAGATTTTGGTTAAACAAATTTTGGCAATTGGATGCACTTGTCAATCAATTTCCATAAATCTTCCTGGAAATTTCACTGTGATGTTTAAAAATAATCACTAAATTCGTCAAATAATGAAACGTTTTTTATCAAATATTTGGCAAGATTTCTGGTTTCTTTTTTACCCGAAAATTTGTGATGCCTGCGGACAAAGTCTGCGGCAGCAAGAAACGATATTATGTACATCCTGCTTGGTGAAACTTCCGAGAACTGGCTTTCATAAGGACAAAGAAAGTGAACTAGCACAGGTGTTTTGGGGACGTGTTCCGGTTGAGCATATAACTTCATTAATGCATTTTGTGAAAGGAAGCAAGTATAGAAAGCTGATTCATAAATTAAAATATCAAAACCGACCGGATATTGGCGTTTTTCTCGGGAAGGAATTGGGCTCGGAATTATATGCATCCGGATTGTATGATGATGTTGATTATATAGTGCCCGTGCCTTTGCATCCTGACAGATATAAAACGCGCGGCTATAATCAAGCTGAAAAAATTGGCGAAGGAATGAGTGAAATGATGAAAATCCAGATGGATGCTGAAAATTTTTACCGTGCGGTTGCGACTACCACTCAAACCAAGAAAGGACGATTTGACCGCTGGGAAAATGTTGCTGAAGTGTTTCAAATTAACGATGAGTCTTTATTTAAAAACAAACATATCCTATTAATTGATGATGTGATTACTACCGGAGCAACTATTGAAGCTTGTGCACAGTGCCTTTTGAAAATTGAAGGTGTAAAAGTCAGCATTGCGAGTTTAGGTTTTGCATCGGCAGGGTAGAAGTTAGCTCGAAAAATTCACCGCAAATAGTTAGATGTTAATACCGATTGTGAATCAAAATTGC
>CAYOUD010000039.1:0-17734 GCA_964407055.1 uncultured Bacteroidales bacterium
TCATACCGTTAGCAATTTACAATTTTTTTGCTCGGTTTTAATTGGGGCTAATATAGCGTCTCCTGAAAAAATGACAAATAATAATGTTTTTAGGTGGTGAGCATGATAAATCACTTTTTGCCAAAAACCTTCTTAATTGCTTTAAACCCTTTGGCGGGTTTTTCGCCGGGATGCTTCAGAAATTCAAGGATGTCAGTTTTCATCTCGGTTGTTGTTAGGTAACGGGTGTTCATGCCGTCAGCGAGGTGTTGAAGCAAGTTGGCATTGGCTAAATTTTTCGGAGATGTACGAAACGGAATTTTCCCGCTAGCTTTTTGTGTAATCTCAAAAAATCGATTGTACATGTTTGATGGTTGTGATAGTTTTCCGTTTATTTGCAAATCAATCAGTTTCGCTGGGTTTTCAGCATAAAAAGCGGGTTGTCCGGTAAACATTTCCATCATCATGATACCGATATTGTACATGTCCGAACGATGGTCAACCAGCACTTCTTTATGCAATAAAACCTCTGGTGGGGAGTACAGCATTGAAAACGGATTAATTCGTCGCTCATCAACATACACCGGAATATTGTCCGGGGTTTTTGCCAGCCCAAAATCGATAATGTGTACTTGGGGATTATTCCAGTTAATTTTTTCTGTTCCCTGATTAAATGCGATGAGTACGTTCGAGGGTTTGATATTTCTGTGAAAAATTTGTTTTTCGTGAATTGCATCCAGGGCATCCAGCAGCTTGAGTGTAATGTTTGCGATTAACTGATGATTTCCCGTAATGGTATTTTCACGAATTAATTGTTTCAAATCCAGTCCATTGATGAATTCCAGAATCAGATATCTTGAATTATTTTGCACGATCAGGTCAACCGGTTTTATTATGGCAGGATGCTCAACTTGTATGCTGGCTTCAAGCATAAACCGAAGCGCCGCCAGTTGATTTTCTTCAATATTAGGATTTATGCGTTTGATAATTCGTTTTTGTTTGGTTGCCACATCCAAACCTAAATAAACGAAAGCGAATTTTCCTGCTGATAAGATGGTGTTGTTGTCGTCAGGGAAATACAAATAATTCCCTTTCAATCCTTTTAAAACTGTTCCATTCATATTAATGACTGTTATAATATTCCAAAGCTCTGGTTCCCCACTGACTATCGCTTTGCATCACGTCCTGATTATAAAGGTCATTGTTTCGTTTGTTCAGATATCTATCCCAGTTTGGAGTTTGCAATTCCCCTCTGAGATTAGAATGTAACAATTCATAGTCATCGCCTGCTAAATTCGGATTGTAGAAGACAAACTTTTTGTTTCGCTGATTTTCAATTTTATAAAAGGACCAGATTTCATAAGGATATGCGCTTGGTTCGTGTCCGGATCGATAGGTGTCATCTGGTGAGCCATACGCCAGAAATACTCTGCCTCTGTCAGCTTCAAATCCTTTTTTTATTCGGGTGCCAAAAAGTTTGTCTGCTAATTTTACCTGCTTGTAATACACAGCCCAATCGACTCCCGGATCTCCGGGGTTTCTGTCATACCAAAACGAATAGAAAAAGCGTTGTTTGATTTTTACATCACTGGTTTCAATTTTTCTGTCAATAAATTGTTTTTCGCGTTCGTTTGCAATTGGGCGGAGGCTTTCAATGTATAATGTCAAAGAGTCTGGATGTTCCATGTTTCCGGCAAACATTTGATTCATTTCAAAAGTCTCTAATTTTTCAAAATCAATCGGGTTAAGGGGTTTGCTACGTTGGAAAAAGTAAGATACTTCTTTGCGTTTTTTATTGTCTTTATCAAGCACTTCAATGACCAATTGATAATTTCCTGATGGTAGGCTTTCAATATTTAATTCTCCGAGAATCGGCATGTAATTTTCTGCTGACATGCGTTTAAAGCGGGCAATATTTGGAATTGTTTTGCCGCTCTCATCTTCTTTAATGTAATAACGGATTAAGAAATCATCGTCAATCACTTTTTTGCTGTTGTATAATTCGGTGTAGAATTTAATGGAATTGATATTTCCAGGGAAAAAGTTTGAAACATAAGGAATCAAATCGATGTCATTTTTTGTTAAAATGCTTTCTTCTGTTGACTCATAGTAATCTTCCAGAATTTGAATTCCTGAAAAACTCAACATGTTTTCAGGGAAGTTAATGTTTATGATGTCATTAATTTTAAATTGATTGTCTTCTGCGTTCAAATCTTTTATAACGAGCTCGAAATTGTAAATGCCGGGCTTAATTGAGATGCGCTGTTGATCTAAAAAATTCGGCTTTGGGTCATCTTCATTTTTTATTACCGGCGATTTTAAAACATATTTTTCAAATGTACGAATCGTATCTTGCTGTTTAAAAAGAATGGTTACCTGAATTTCGCTTTGAAATCCGTTTTCTGTTGCTTTAAATACGGCAGAATTTCCGATTGTGCTTAAATAGGTTTCAACGTATGCTCCCTCAGGGGAATTAAATGGGGCATAATGAAAATAGGACTCTAAGCGTTGAGCTTTTGCATTAAAAGCAAGCAGTCCGGCAAAAATTACGAATAATATTTTTTTCATAGCGCTATATTTTATGTAATAGAACGATTTTAAGTTTAATTTTGTTTTGTATTCATAAACGCTTGTACAATTGACATAAAGTCATCATACAGATGCCCGTTTGTTGCAACAATTTCGCCTCCATACACATATTGATTCTTCTTCTGAAAATCCCCGACCTTTCCGCCTGCCTTTTGTACAATATATGCTCCTGCAGCAACATCCCAGGGTTTTAAACTGTATTCATAAAATGCCTCAAAGCGCCCGCAAGCAACATATGCTAAATCAGTGGCTGCACTACCTAAACGTCTAATCCCGTGGGAGTGATGCATGAAATATTTTAAACTTTCCATAAAATTGTCTAATCTGGAAAAGTCATTGTAAGGAAAACCTATGGCAATGAGTGACTGATTAATGCTGTCGGCTTTGGATACTTTAATTGGTTTGTTATTTAAGTAGGCTTGTGTTCCTTCATAGGAATAGAAAACTTCATCCAATGATATTTCGTAAACAATGCCAAGTATGGTTTCCCGGTTTCGTTGCAAGGCGATTGAAATTGCATAGGGTGATAGGCCGTGAATGAAATTTGTGGTTCCGTCAAGCGGGTCAATTATCCAGGTGTATTCCTGTGTGTTTTCGGGTATGGTTTTTTCTTCTGTTACAAATCCTGCATTTTTTACAAGTGGTTTCAGAAAATTAACTAAACGTTTTTCTGCCTCTTTGTCCACGTAAGTTACAAAGTCATTGATGCCTTTTTGTTCAATATTCTCAAACGATATTTTTTTCTGCTGCTGCTGAATGAATTTTCCGGTTTGAATAGCAATTTGAGTTACTTGAGTGCAAAGAAGTTTTAGGTTCATAATTATTATTATTTACTTTCAAAATATCCATTTGGATTCAATTCATCTAAGTTACGCATTTTAATGGCATTAATGAATTTTTTATTGATAGGAATGCCAACTTTTACGTAGTTATCTGTAAATCCGTACATTATTTTTTTATGATTTGAATGCTCAAAAAGCACCGGGCGTTTTTGCCCTTGTTGCGACAAATAAAATTGTGTGTGTTTTGCTTCGGATAGCTTATGCGTCAATTCGCTGCGGATTTTGCGTTCCTGATGAGGTACGCTCGGCTTAATTTTCAGTGCTTGTGTGCCTTCCCGTTCTGAATAGGTGAAGACATGGATAAATGAAATATCCAGCGATCTCACAAATTCAATGGATTCCTGAAATAAATCCTCCGTTTCGCCGGGTACTCCAACAATTAAATCAATCCCTATGAAGCAGGCTTTATTTTTATTTCTGATATACTCAATACGTTCCCGAAAAAGTGCAGTGTCATATTTTCGGTTCATGAGTTTGAGCATGCTGTCTGAGCCGCTTTGCAAGGGAATGTGAAAGTGAGGCATGAATTTAGGATGCTCCAGAACAAAATCTATGATTTCATGATGCAGCAAATCGGGTTCGATGCTTGAAACTCTGTATCGTTCTATGCCAGCAACTTTTGTCAGAGCTTGAATCAGTTCGTAAAACGATTCCCCAGTTGATTTCCCGAAATCTCCGATATTGACACCGGTTAAAATAATCTCTTTGAAACCTGAGTCGGCGATGGCTTTTGCTTGGTCATAAATTTCATTAATGGGTATATTGCGACTTCTGCCACGTGCAAATGGAATGGTGCAGTAGGAGCAGAAATTATCGCAGCCGTCCTGAACTTTCAAAAAACTGCGGGTTCTGCCACTTGACCAAGATGGATAGAAACCTTCAATTTCCTTGAAATCTGAGCTGATAATTTGTGGGGATTTTTGTTTTGCTAAATCCTCAATAATTGTTTCAATGCTTTGTTTCTGCCCGGTCCCAAAAATATAATCAACGCCTTGGATATTAGCAATTTCTTCCGGTTTTAATTGCGCATAACATCCGGTTACAATGATAATTGCATTCGAATTTTTTCGGATGGCCTTAGTGATTGCTTTTCGTGATTTTGCATTGGCTGTTTCAGTTACTGAACAGGTGTTAATTACATACACATCTGCTGCTTGATTAAAAGGAACCTGCATGTAATTATGTGAAATAAAATCCCCTGAAAGTGATGAGGCTTCCGCGAAATTTAATTTGCAGCCGAGTGCATGATATGCAATGCGTTTTTTCATTTCGATTGGGATTTTTCCTGCTCGAAAATTTTGCGTAAAAAGGCTCCGGTGAGCGATGATTTTATGTTCGCAATTTCTTCAGGAGTTCCTCTGCCCAAGAGTTTTCCGCCTTTTTTTCCGCCTTCCGGACCTAAATCGATGATATAATCCGCAGATTTGATGATTTCGGGATTATGCTCAATGATGAGGATGGTATTTCCCTTGTCTGTGAGTTTATTTAGCACATTCAGCAATACACGGATATCCTCAAAATGCAATCCGGTAGTGGGTTCATCCAAAATGTAAAGTGTTTTTCCGGAATCTCGTTTCATGAGTTCTGCAGCCAGTTTTACGCGCTGAGACTCACCACCTGACAATGTGGTTGATGATTGTCCGAGCGTTACATATCCCAATCCCACCTGTTGTAAAACTATCAATTTGTTTTTTATTTGCGGGATGCCGCTAAAATATTCAACGGCTTTGTTGATCGTTATATTGAGCACATCATTGATGTTTTTCCCACGATATCTGACCTGTAAGGTTTCTTTATTGTATCGTTTCCCTTGGCAGTCGCTGCAGCGGACATATACATCCGGCAGGAAATTCATTTCTATTGGGATAACGCCTCCGCCTTTGCAGGTTTCACAACGGCCACCTTTTACATTGAATGAAAATCGATTGAGTTTGTATCCCCGGATTTTACTTTCCGGAAGTTCTGCAAAGAGTTTTCTGATATCGGTAAAAATCCCGGTATAGGTCAGTGGATTTGAGCGAGGAGTTCTTCCTAATGGAGCCTGATTTACTTCAATGACCTTGTCAATATGCTCCAGCCCGCTAATTGATTTGAACGGTAAGGGATTTTTTGTTGAGCGATAAAACTCGTGACTTAAAATCGGATATAGGGTATTGTCAATCAAGCTGGATTTTCCTGAACCGGAGACGCCGGTAATACAAATAAATTGTCCGAGTGGAAACTCGACATCAATGTTTTGCAGATTGTTTCCAGTACATCCTTTTAGCACGAGGGATTTCCCGTTTCCTTCACGACGTTTTTCTGGCAGTTTAATTTTTTTTCGTCCTGATAAGTAATCTGCCGTTAAACTTTTGCTTTGTAAAATATCGGTTATATTTCCTTCAGCAACAATTTTACCGCCATGGGCTCCTGCGCCCGGTCCAAGGTCAAGAATATGGTCAGCCGCTCGCATCATATTTTCATCGTGTTCCACCACAATAATAGAGTTGCCTTTATCCCTTAAATCCTTGAGTGATTTTATCAATCGATCGTTGTCGCTGTGATGGAGTCCTATGCTGGGCTCATCGAGAATATATAGCACATTAACAAGTTGCGAGCCAATTTGTGTGGCCAGTCGAATTCGTTGCGACTCTCCGCCGGAAAGTGTTCGTGCAGAACGATTCAGCGACAGATAATTCAGCCCGACATCAACTAAAAACTGCAATCTTGTACGAATTTCTTTCAGAATTTCTGTTGCAATTTGCCGTTGTCTTTTGTTCAAATGCTTCTCAATATCCTGCAACCATAACAAGAACTCGCTGATATCCATTTTAGCAAGTTCTGCAATGTTTTTATCGTGGATTTTAAAATGTAGGGATTCTTTTCGTAATCGGTTCCCGTTGCATGCCGGGCAGGTTTCTTTGTTGACAAATTGTTTACTCCAGCGTTTGCCTTCTTTTATCTGGTTTTCTTCTTTTGCTCTGCTTTCCAGGAGATTAAACAAGCCGTCGTAGCGAATCTGATAACCGGCACTGTTGCCTAGTGGCGTGTTCTTCAAAACAAGCGGTTGGGCACATCCGTGCATGATTTCGTTTAGTGCTTCTTTAGGAATGTCTTTTACCGGAGTGTCCAATGTTAGTTTGTGTCGTTTTAATAGTGCTTCGAGCTGCCAAAACAACAACATATTTTTATATTTCCCGATAGGTGTTATAGCTCCCTGACTGATTGAGAGTTTATCGTTCGGGATAATTTTATTAATGTCGAATTGATTGATAAGCCCTAAGCCGTTACATTCAGGGCAGGCACCTTGAGGCGAGTTAAATGAGAAATGATGCGGAGCTGGTTCATCGTAGGAAATCCCCGTGTCTGGACACATGAGGTGTTTGCTGAGATATCGCGATTGATTGGTGTCGTTATCAACTATCATCACTACACCTTCGCCTAAATCGAGGGATAAATCCAGACTCTTTTTTAATCGGCTCAGACTTTTTTCATTGATTTTCAATTTATCAACCACCACTTCAATATGGTGATTTTTGTATCTGTCAAGTTTCATTCCTGGCTTAATGTCGATAATTTCCCCGTCAACTCTTACCTGAATATAGCCTTTTTGCCTTATGCGTTCGAATAATTCCTGATAATGCCCTTTTCTTCCTCTTACTAATGGAGCAAGCAAGAGAATTTTTTTCTCAGGATAATCATCAAAAATGATGGATTGGATTTGCTCTGAGGAATATTTTACCATCGGGGCACCGGTTTTGTACGAATAGGCAATCCCTGCTCTGGCATAAAGCAGGCGCAGGAAATCATACACTTCTGTAATTGTGCCAACCGTTGAGCGCGGATTTTTATTGGTTGTTTTTTGCTCTATGGATATGACAGGACTGAGACCTGTGATTTTGTCCACTTCAGGTCGCTCAAGATTTCCGAGAAATTGTCTTGCGTAAGCTGAGAAGGTTTCTAAATATCGTCTTTGTCCTTCTGCATAGATCGTGTCAAAGGCCAGCGACGATTTTCCGCTTCCGCTTAACCCGGTAATGACAGTCATCTCATTTCTGGGAATCTGACAGCTAATATTTTTCAGATTATGTGCTTTGGCACCAATAACATGTATCCATGCCCTATTATGCTTTTCCATCTTCATTTCCCTAATAACTTGAAATCACAGATAAAGTTTAGTCTTCAAAGAAGTTTTCAACGGCATTTTTACTTGGTCTTGTGCCGGCTTTAGGGATGGTGATTTCATAAACTTTACCCGACTTGTTTGTGAGGTATTTGTTTGTGAGCCAAGGATTAAGCATTTTAAGGGTTTTGTAATTTGTTCCGTGCTCAAAGGCGAAGTCCACCAGACTGTTAATTGCTGTGTCAACTTTAATGATTTCAGTTTCAAGTGGTTGATATTTGAATTCATCCTCAATAATAAAACCATAATCTTCGTGTTTCGGCATCATGAATTTCATGGCAATGATACGGTAAACATAGCGCGCTGTTTCAGCATTTAATAATAAATCGTAATAATTATCAACTTTTTGTTCTTTAATTCTGCGCTCGAGACCGCTGCTACCCATGTTATAAGATGCTGCTGCTAATGTCCAGTTCCCAAATTTTTTATAGGATTTCTTGAGATATTCACAAGCTGCATGTGTTGATTTTTCGAGGTTATATCGTTCATCAACATAGGAATTAATTTCCAGACCATATTCTTTTCCGGTGCTTTCCATAAATTGCCAAAATCCTTTAGCTCCTGCCGGCGAGCTCGCGTTTTTTAAGTTGCTTTCAATGACGCAGAGGTATTTGAAATCATCCGGGACACCGTGTGATTTGAGAATTGGTTCAATTACTGGAAAGAAACGTGTTGCGCGTTTCAGGGTTTGAATTGTTGATGAATGCCAGTAGGAGTTTACAACAAATTCATTGTCAACGCTTTCATATACGTCGAATAGGTGGGTTGGAACGGTTTCTCCTGCAAATTCTAAATTGTCAGGTATAGTAGGTTGCTTTACCGCATAATTCAGCTCCTGCGTTTCTGTTTCTGTCTTGTTATTGGTCTGTGGGTTTTTAGCTCCTGTGAAAGTTTGTAAAACAAACCAAGCTCCGAGAAATAGAATTACCATTGAAAGAGATGCGCTGCTCCAGAATCGTTTTTTTTTAGTCATCATTATTTTGCTTTCGTTATTTTTGTCAAACTATATAAGCTTGCAAAGATAATAAAAGCGAGACTAATTAACGACCAAAACCATGTTGAATTCCAGTTGGGTGTATTGTGAATTACGTAAAACGCAATGCTTACGCAGATGCTGTTAATGATGAAAAGCGTGAGAGCAACTCCACGATCAGAAAGGCCGGCGTATGATAGATGATGTGTGGTGTGGTCGCGTCCTCCGACAAAGGGAGATTGTCCTCTCATTAACCGATTTATTGTAACAGTGGTTGTGTCGGATAATGGGACGATAAATGCTAAAATTACAATGACAACTTGTTTTGAATTAAAACCGAAAGAAACTTCTTCGAGAGGGATTGCATTCCAGAAATAAACAATTCCAAAGTAAGCTAGTATTGTTCCCAGAAACTGACTGCCGTTATCTCCCATGTACATTTTTGACGGATTCCAATTATAGTATAAAAAGCTAATCATGCTTCCTGCAATGACAGCAAGTAAAAATGTCATAAAATCGGCTTCTCCATTGGTTAATATTAAACTAAAAAGGATACCTGTAATGATACTCAGGGAAATTAAGTTTGTGACACTGTCCATGTTATCTAACATGTTGATTGAGTTCATAATACCGACAACCCATATGCCTGTGATAATATAATTTAGTAGGGGAAACGGAGAGATGATAATATATACATCCATTGAAATAAAAATAACTGCGTTCAGTACTTGAATTATAAACTTGAACGAAGGTGGTGTATTGATGATGTCATCGGCAAGTCCCATGAAAAATGAGAGTGTTACAGTGACAAAAAGCGCAATATATTTCGGATTAGTGAGTATGCTGTTGTCAATTATCAGCATGTAAGCAATAAATCCAAGAAAGAAAATTGAAAAGAATGTAATACCTCCAAAAATTGGTTTTGATTGACTGCTCCATCTGACAGCAGATTTATTCGCCTTTTTTACGAGAAATTTTAATGGCCTTTTAAGAAAAAACCGATTAAGAAAAAACCCTAAGCAAAGTGAGCAGACAAACGCAATGAGTAACGTAATGTGAAAAGTCATTTTTTATTTATTTTTTCGTTTTAAAAATCGGAACCAGGATTTCTTTTCCTTTGCTGGTTCATCATAATAATTCTGGTGGCTTACATAGTCTTTGTATCCGTATGAATATCCGTATCCATAGGAATATCCGTAATTGTATCCGTAGCCATATCCGTATTTCCCAGTGCCTTCTTCAACCCCGTTTAATATGAGGCTTAAGTTGTTAACAATGCTGCTTTCAGAAAGCTTGTTAATGTACGAAATAAATGTGCGTGGCGACTGGCTTGCTCTTGTGATGTATAATGAATAATCGGAGTTCTGATATGAACGTATCGCATCGGTTACAATGCCAATTGGGGGAGTGTCGATGACGATAAAATCAAATGATTTTTTTAGTTCTTCAAGCAGATCCAAGTAATTTTGGGTTAATATAAGTTCTGAAGGATTTGGTGGTACGGGTCCGGAGGTGAGGATTTTAAGATTGTCAATTTCCGAATCGTGTAAACACTCTTCAATGCTATGTTTTTTAATCAGAATGGTTGATATCCCTTTGTTATTGTCAAAATCAAATGAGTTATGCAGTCTTGGTTTTCTGAGGTCAAGGTCAATTAAAACGACTTTTTTGTTTGTCATTGCCAGAATTCCTCCCAGATTAATAGCGACAAATGTTTTTCCTTCACCGGAAACGGTTGACGAGATGGTAATTACCCGAGATGAAGTTGAATCAGTGAGAAATTCCATGTTTGAACGGATATTGCGGAATGATTCAGTGATGGTAGATTTTGGGCTTTTGTGCACTAATAATTGCGAATGCTGCGATTTTTTGTTGTATAACGGAATCGCTCCAATAATCGGGATATCCGTAAAGTTAGATATTTCTTGAATTGTACTGATTTTGTTGTAAAACAAGTAGCGGAATAGAATAATAAGGAAGCTTATAAACAATGCAATAATGGATACTAATAAAAGCAAATTCTTTTTTGAAGGTGAAACAGGACTTTTGGGAATGGTTGCATTTTCCAGAATAGTGTTGTCAGAAACATATCCTGCTTGTGAAATCATGTACTCTGCCTTTTTCTGAATCAGTTGATGATAAAAGTTTTCATTGATTGTATAAAGGCGTTGTAATCTTGAAAACTCAATTTCCTGATACGACGTATCGCTGAAAATTTCACTTTCGTATTCATTGATTTTTGTCTGATAATTTTTCTTGCTTTGTCCTAAACGTTCAATTGTTGTCTCAATGAACTTCAGTATTTGTTCTTTTTTAGCTTCAATTTGTTTGTCAATTGTTTGGATTTTGTGATTGTCTTCAGTCACATCATTGAGCAATACTGCACGCTCATCATACAGGTCAAGCATTGATTTTAGCATGTTTGACATAAATCCCTCGCTGCGTGTTCCTGTGAGCATTGCCATCAGTTCATACACATTAATGTTGTGTGCTGATTGAATTTGTGAAGATATGTGCTCAAGGGTTTGTATTTCAAAACTGATATTTATAACCTCATTTTCAAATTCTGTAATTTTTGTTGTAAACAGGGGCATTCCCATACCTGATGAGCCCATCTGCCCAGAGGTACGATCAGGAAACCCTGAAATTTTATTCGTTTTCCTGAAATCATGCAACTCTTTTGCGGTAGAATCCAATTGGGTGAAAACCAGCCCGAGTTGTTTGTTAATATAGTGTATGATGTTATCAGCAGATTCCCGTTTTTTTTCAATATCATATTTAATAAATTCAGCAGATATTGTATTAACAATGTCGGCAGATTTTCTTGCATTTTTATCGACAAATGTGATTTCTATGGTTCCTGCAACTTTGTTGAGGATGTTGATTTTCAAACGGTTGGAGTAATCGGTGATGATTTGTTTTGATGAATTGACAACAAAATAATATTCATTTTTATTCAGTTGTCCCTGACTAAGGTTGATTTGATCAACGTTTCTGATTTTAATTTTTATTACGCCTCCTTCAATATCAATCCATTGATTTGGGCTTAAGTTGTATTCGAAATCCTGCCCATTGAGTTTGTAAGTTAGCAAGATTTTTCCATCTGTGAAGTTTACGTACAGCGCTTGGTTTAAAAGACTACCGTTGGTAATTTGGTAATCAACCTCAAATGGGGAGGTTTTGTACAATTCATTGGAGAGAAAAGTTCCTTGTTTGTAATAACTGACTTCCAGTGGTAACAAGGTGAAGCAACGTTTCAGAAATTCTGTCGAGCGTAGTAACTCAATAACTGGCTCCAGTCCGGTATCGTACATGTTAGCGATTCCAAGAATTTCATTGGTTTTGTTCTTGGTTGACACTTGCAATGAACTGCTTGACTCGTATTTTGGTGGTGTATATCGTAAATAAATGAAGCCAACCGCAAAAGCCAGAATAAAACTGGTAATGATAATCCAAATGCTTTTCTTCAAAACCTTGATAAAGGTGAAAAGGTCAAATTTTTGGTTTATGACTGGTATTTTATTTTGATTCATAAGCTAGGGGGCAATGAAAATTCCATAAACGGTTAATCCCATCGTAACTAAAGTGATGTAAGGACTAATTTCTTTTAACACACGACTTATGTATTTTGGTTTGCTTTCGATGTAAATAATATCATTGGCTTCGAGCAGGATGTTGCTGCCTTGCAATTCTTTTAGATGCGAAACGTTGTAATAATATACTTTTGGTTCTTCGGATAAATCGCCGCGTATTAGTTTTATTCTGTAGGACTTGCTGATTTCAGTAATTCCTCCGGATTGTGCAAGGGCTTCAACCAGTGTCAGGTTTTCGGATGGAATGGTAATCACGCTTCCCTTGGTTCCACCATCTTTAAAAATGATTACTTTACGGTTGGTGACTTCAATAAGCACAAAGGGCTGTTGATAATACTCAGCGTACATTTCTTCAAGATATTTTTCTGCTTCACGTATGGTTTTTCCTGTAATGTTTATCCTGCCCAGAGTTGGTAGTTTAATTTGTCCATCGTATTCAACCAGATATTCAAGTCCTCCTTGTCTTTCCTGATTACTACCTCCCCCCGTTTGTTGGCTGTTTCCCAGTCCAATTAAAGAAAAACCGTCGTTGGTTGTTATCCGGAGTGCCAGTTTATCAAAAGGTTTGATTTTATATTCTTTTTCACTGGGTTCAAATTCAGCAATAGGGTAATCATCCTCAATAATAAACATTTCTGAGGGTCTGAGACTTCGGCAGGAGCTAAAACTGAGGGCTATAGCTACCAGTATAATAAACAAATATGTGTAATGTCTGCTTTGCATTCTTTCATTTTATTTGCCCAAAAGTAATAAAAATCGCTTTTTAAAGATACATTTTTTTAATTTATTCTTAGGAATCGCTTTTCTTGTATGTTTAGTTTAGAATATTTTGTTTGATTTACTTTTGCGTTTTACTCTGCCAGCAGCTCATTATACAGGCTTTTCATGTCGCTCACCAGGCGCCTATAATGGAAACGTTGGCTGACAAAATCCCATCCTTCTTGCTGCATAGATTCCCTCATTTTGTCATTTTGAATCATTTCTGCGAGTTTTAAGGCAAAATCTTCTGTGTTGTTGTTTAATGCCAAAAGTGCGGTTTTATTTGGAATGACCACATTTTCAATTCCACCAACATTGGTTGATACAATTGGAGTTCTTCCGGCTTGTGCTTCAATTAAACTTACTGGTGTGCCTTCGTTAAGTGATGTTAAACAGGCTAAATCTAATCCGGCATATGCCCAGTCAATATTTTGTATCCACGAAGTGAAAATAATGTCAGGTATTTGTCCGTTTAATTGTGTGTCACAAGTTTGTAGCCCAAGGTATTGTGCTTGTGCGATTAGTTCATTTTTTAATTCTCCATCACCGATGATAAAGAAGCGGATTTTTTTATTGGTACTTGCTTTTACTTTTGCAATTGCATCAATAAACATCCTGTGATTTTTTACATGTACGAGTCTGCCAACGATTCCAACTGCTATAACATCATCCTGTAATTTGTATTTTGCTCTGAAATTCGTCCTTTTATTTTCGTAATTATCTTTAAATCGCTCTAAGTCGAAACCGAGTGGGATAACCCTGATTTTTGATTCATCCGCAATTCGGTGGATACTGCTTAATTCATGTTTTTGGATATTACTAATCGCAATGATTTTGTTTGATTTTTTTGCGAGATTTCGTTCGATTCCTTTATATAGCTGAGTTTTATATTTGTTGAAATAGGAGTGAAAGACATGTCCGTGAAAAGTGTGTATTACGATTGGAACTTTCAGGTTGTTTGCAGCTGTGCGTCCCAGAAATCCAGCTTTTGATGCGTGGGTATGTACAATGTCCGGTTGAAATCGCTTGATGATTTGTTTGATTTTAAGATAGGCGATGTAATCATTTCTTGCATTAATTTCACGCTGCATTTCCGGAATAATAATCGGATGCAGCCCGAGCTTTTCAATGATAAAATCCGATGACCCTTCGGATTCTCCAAATTTTCCGCCAATTAACAATGTTTCAAATTCCGGCGCCATATATTTGCTCAGGTAGGCTACATTATATGTTGGCCCACCAAGATTGAAGCGGTTAATTATGCGTAAAACTTTCGGCATTAGCTTAAATATTTTTTCCACCAGGTTTGAAATACTAACATTGCCCAGATTCGTGCATGAATGTCTCCCGGATTACGGCTAAAAAGCTGTTTTTTCATCTGCATTACAGTCTCTGTATGGAATATTCCCTGCGATTCCAGAAAATCCCGGTTGAACACTATTTCATTGAGCTCCTCTGATAATTCAGTGCGGAACCAATTTAATAATGGCACTTCAAATCCGTGCTTCGGTTTTTGAAGTAGGTTCTCCGGAATTTCATCTCGAAATGCATCCCGCAGTATCCGCTTTTTAATTCCGTTTTTCATTTTATAGTCAAACGGCATTTTAAAGGCATAGTCAACCAGATGATGGTCAAGGAAAGGAGTTCGTACTTCCAGACTATTCCCCATTGACATTAAATCAACTTTCATCAGCATGTCCTGACATAGTACCATGCGCATGTCTGAGAGCAAAACAGCATGTATGTCTTGTGGGTATTTATTTACAAAATACACTAAATCGGCTTTCCGTTTATTGTACAAGGTTTTATCTACATTTAATTTAATTAAGTTTGAGATGCTTTCTTCGTTAGAAAGGCTGCACCAAAGCCAATATCTTTCCGCAGCATCCAATCGTAATCCATTAGAAAATCGGTCTAACTGCCTGATTTTGTTCGATATTTTCCCTTGTCGGGATTTTGGAAGATGTTTCCATAACCCGTTTAAGTTTTTTATGCTTGTATTTCTGAAATTGCGTTCCAATGCTTTTTGATGCGCAAGATGTTTGTTATATCCGGAGAACATTTCATCGGCTCCGTCACCGCTCAGGGCAACTGTTACATGTCCTCTGGTGTGCTGGCTGAGAATATGAACTGCCAATGCCGATGAGTCAGCAAAGGGCTCATCAATATAATCCAGTACCTGATGTAAATTTCCGTAAAGTTCAGCTTTGCTTAATGAAAAACTGGTATGATTCGTTTGATATTTCTTTGCAATCAGTTCTGCATCAGAAGTTTCATCAAAAAAGGCTTCGTCTTTAAATCCGATAGAAAATGTGTTGAGATGCTTTGTGTGTTGCGATGCCAAGGCAACTATGATGGATGAGTCTAATCCACCGCTAAGGAATGCTCCAAGGGGAACATCAGCAATCATGCGTCTTTCAACCGCCTGATTAAGCAGTTTTTTTACCTGCTTTTGTGCATCTTCATAGCTGTCAGGTTTCCCAATTTGACTTGAAGGATTTGGAATTTTATAAAAACGTTCTTTAATGATGCGTTCTTTACTAATAAGCATGTAGTGTCCTGGTTCCAGTTTACGGACATCCTGTATCATTGACTGATGATCGGGTATATAATTAAGTTGAAAATAGCTGTACAAACTTTCCGGATTGATTTTTCGTTCAATCGGATATTGCAATAACGCTTTCATTTCGGAGGCAAAGGCAAAAAAATCACTATTTTGATAATAATAATATAATGGCTTGATTCCCAGTCTGTCTCTTGCTATTAGCAGACTTTGTCTTTTTTTATCCCATATCGCCAGTGCAAAACATCCGTTGATGTATTTTATGACGTTCAGTCCGCATTTTCTGTAAAGATGAAGTATGACTTCGGTGTCTGAATTTGAGCGAAACTGATATCCATCCTGCTGTAGCTCTTTTCGGAAACTTTTGTGATTATAAAATTCGCCATTAAAAATGACAATCGTATTTCCGTCATCACTTATGAATGGTTGGTTTCCTGATGGGCTGGGGTCTATCACTGAAAGTCTGGTATGTCCGAAACTAACATGCTCATCGTTATACTCTCCTGAATTGTCAGGTCCTCTTTTATTGAGTTGGGCAATAGCTAGTGTTGTCGAAGCTATATACTGCCCAGCATTATCTTGAAATGAAAAAACTCCTGATATTCCGCACATAGTACTTTCAACTGGTTTTTTACAAAGTTACAAAAAAATCGCCACACTTAATACGTGTATTTGCGTATATGCTGTGTAGGTGAAATTGAGACATGTATTGTCAGAAATAAAGAAAACGCTCAGGCTAAATCTGCACTTATGCCATTATCCCGGAAAATTCATTACTGGTTCGCCTATTGATGTATCAAATTCTCACGATCACTACATATCCTGCATAAACATCGGATCCCATGGTGGAAGTTTGATCGGCTTTTGATTTAGGACATTCAGTGTTTTCTTGTCAAGAATTTTTTTATTTATCACCAAGCGGAACATGTATTCATTAAACCACTCGTCGGTAAATGTCAGGTAGCCATTGTTTCCGTATGAAGAGCCCCATGAGTTTTCAAATTGCCATTTTGTTGGATTTTCATTGTCGTCCACATCCACAGCCATTAATAACATTGCATGCGATGAACCGCTTTCTTTGCTGATAATGCGTTCCCGTTTATCCATGGTAAAATTCACACCGTACAGTGAGGCGTAATCGAAATTATTTATGTCCAGAGTGCCTGCATCTTTGCTAAGTTGTTTTCCGACATCGCAACTGGCGTACATCCCTTCGTTGGCTTTGATGCTGGCAACTGCAAACTGTTTAAACTGGTCGTTTGGCAGATTTATGTATGTCCAGTTTTTGCCTTCCATCACGTTTCTGTCATATTCAATTTCATACAATTTATAATATTCTCTTGTTGGATCATTCATCAGCATCACATAATTGTCTGGGTTGTAATTCGGTAGAATTTCTTTGTAAAAGGATAGGGGAGTATAGCTTTTCGTTTCTCCGATGTTTTCTTCTTTATCCACAAAACGGTAAGTGAATTGTGTCGGTGGTTCTCCCAGACTCAGAGCCAGAATCCGATAAATTTCCTGCAGATTTTCTTTTTTTTGCGAATGTATTTGTTCTGCTGATGCTTTTGTATTTGCCAACTTACGCAAATCAAGCGCTTGTTCGCGGAGTTTACGTTTTAAAATTTTGCGCAAAAACGCCGTGTTCGATGAATGGTGAGTTTCTGGCATTGCTGATGCAGGTACTAGTCCGTATTTCCCTACCAAGTTGGCAAAGGAATTCCAGACGCCACCATCCCCGATGGGATTGCTCAACAGCCAGTCGTTTTTTCGGTCATCAATCGGTTTGTCACTATTTTCAATGATGGCTTCCAGAAAAAGATTGGCTTTTTCCATTTGATCCCAGAAGTACAAATAATTCTCTGAGAACCTGAAATCGCTCAGATTATATTTGTCTATCACCACCGGACGCAAGCTGTTAAGGCTGGTAAACATCCAGCAACGACCCGATTTTTCCTGATTTGTAATGCCTGTAACATCCACTTTGTATTTAAAGTAATGATCCATTTTTCCAACATTGGAGCGGCTAAGCGCAAGGTCCTTGATGTCGTTATTGCTGATGACGTTCATCAGTGCTTTATTGTCAGGATCTGTATTGGAGAAGCTTTCTCTGATTTCCTGTATCATTTCCTGATCCATTTCTCCGTTCTGTGCCATACTACTGACAGTAAAACCGAGGATAAAGCAGATTGCAATGTATTTTTTCATATTTCTGCAATTTTTATTTGATGTAAAAATACAAAATCTGTTATGAAAACAAATTAATACTTTACC
>CAYOUD010000040.1:0-1210 GCA_964407055.1 uncultured Bacteroidales bacterium
AATTTTATTGCATTATCCCGATAGTGCTTCAAAAAAAATCATTGTCTATGAAAAAACGCTGAAAATCTTGATGCAAAAGAATTATTAGAAGTCCCCTTAAAACTTAACCAGATATATTTCTGTGTCCTGTGTTTCTGTAATGAATTTAAAGCCGTAAGTATCTGACAAGTCTTGCAAGACTTTATCAATATTTACGATATTCACTTTAAAATCATATTTGTTATCATCTTCAATTTCAACGGAAAACAATACATTTAGCTCTTGTTCAAGCACTTCGAACAGTCCTTCAAGTGTGTAATTTTTATATTCTACGAGTTTACCCGTTTTTTTCGATGAGGTTCCCAAACTGGCGTCATCTCGTGGAATAAGCAAGGTTTCGTCGAAATCAACAATACGAATCACTTCCATAATTCGTGTTTCATTACTTATCTCAAAATCAAAATATTTCTGCAAACTGTCGATAACAATTTGTTTATTTCCCTCTTCACTAGATTCCCAAACATCAATCGGTTCATAGCTTATTTCCATAATTGGGTTGTGGTGTTCGCCTTCTATGACAACACGTGCAGGGGAGTTGCCAATCAGCAATTTCAATGCTTGGTCGAGGGTGTAGCCTTCAATTTTAATTTTTGAGCGGCTAATCATATCCCATTCCATATCTGTTTCAGAGTTTTCAATAATGGTCATACCTTCTGTTGTAACTAGTTCATGATTTGGGACAATTTCTTTTTCGGCTTTATTGTTGCCATCTGCGGATTTATCTCCGTTGCAGGCAAAAAAGAAAATCGCACTTAATGCTGTAATTAAAAAAAGATTTCGTTTCATAATATATTTGTTTAGTTAATTTAAAAGTGATATCCAATAGAAATTCCCATATCGGGTTTAATGAAATTCGCAGAACCCCATGCAATTGTATTAATTGGGGAAATGAATTTTTCATAATACTTGTGGTCTAACAATGCAGCCACGTATATGTCAAAAACAAAACCGTATTCGCTGATGTGTTGATACCCAACTACAAAGCTCCCCCGAACAGAGGTTATTGAATATTCCTTCTCATTTGCGGAATATTTATAGATGTGATTGTAACGATAATAGCTCACAGTAGGACCGGCATAGAAACCGTGGAAGGCCTCACGGATATAATATTTTGCTCCCAGATTAACTCCAAATCCTTTGGCTGAGTGTCTTTCAATGCCATCCTCAAATT
>CAYOUD010000040.1:1310-17373 GCA_964407055.1 uncultured Bacteroidales bacterium
AAATTTCACATCGAAAGAAGCCGGAATAATCACGTTTAAGCGAAAATATCCTGTTAAATGCTCACTCATGTTGGATTCGTAGGTTGCATAAACTTCCGGCCATAAACTAATTTGGTCAGATGACATGCTATCAATTTTCACAAATGTACCGGCTGTCAAATTATATTTCTGCTCTAATTCAGCTTCAACCTGGGCAAATCCATTGATAATAAAGCTTGTGAACAATGTTAACAGTATGATGTGCATCTTTTTCATGGTAACAATAATACAAAAAAATCACTAAAAAACAAAGCCCCGACTTTCTGTGAAAACCGGGGCTAATCATGATTAAACAAATTGCACATAATCCAACTTCACTTGTTCTGTCACCAATTATGCATTAATTCTAATCAAAACCAACTAACTATGAAAAAAACCTAATGCAAGATACAAGCAAATTTTTGATAACCTACAAGTTAAAAAGCGGATTTGTAGCTAGGTATATTTGCTTATTTTGTTAAAAATCTTAATTTTACAAACCAAAACGTTTTATTATTTAAATAGATATTGATGAAGATTTTACGCCATAAATCAGGAAATGCGAATATGTATTTTATTCGTCAGTCGGTTGGTTGGATATTGGTGGATGCCGGGAGAAAGTCGAAACGAAAGCTATTAATCCGTTTCATGATGGAACATAAAATTAACCCTTGCGATATCCATTTTATTTTTATTACTCATGTTCATTATGACCATGTTGGGAATTTGAAATGGCTGCAACAGTGGACAAAAGCAAAAATCATTGTTCATAAAGATGCAGTTGAAAATCTTGAAATGGGATGGATGGACAATTTGAAGGCAAGCACAATTTTAGCAAAACTTTTATTACGTATGGGAAATTTGTTTGCAAAATCAATAAGGTTTGACGGAGTTAAGTCGGATATGATTATTTCTTATGATTCAAATTTATCTGAATACGGATTTAGTGCAAAAATTCTCCATACTCCAGGACATACAACGGGCTCTATCAGTTTAGTTGTGGATGATAGATATGCTTTTGTTGGTGATTTATGTTTCAATCTGCCATTGTCAAAGCATGTGGTTCCTCCTTTATATCAAGATTATAAAGCAGTTTATGATAGTTGGGAAAAACTTAATGCTGTGGGGGTTACCGAGTTTTATCCGGGACATGGAAATAAATTTTCAATTTCAAAATTCCTTGATTCTTTCGCACGTTTAAAACGAATTGCAACTAAATCGTAAATGATTTGTTTTGCTTTTATGAGCAAAACTCAAACTATTCTGGCATATGATGGAGTTTGCAATTTGTGTAATGTGTTAGTGCGCTTTGTGATAAAACAGGATAAAAAACAAAAAATCCAATTTATTCCGTTGCAATCTGATGCATTTTCGCAATATTTTTCAAATCAGACTGAGGATATGCAAAGTTTATTATTTTTGCGAAACGACAAGGCTTACAAACGCTCGTCGGCAATTTTGCAGCTATTTAAAACCTTAGGCGGGTTTTGGAATATTTTTTTGATATTTTATGTATTTCCACGATTTCTAAGAGATGCAATTTATCGGGGAATTGCAAAATCACGATACCGGGTTTTCGGGCGAACAGATACCTGCCAATTGCCAAACGAAAGCTATGCTAACCGATTTCTTGATTAGGGTATAGCAATGAACTATCTCCATAACTAAGGAACCGAAAATTGTTTGTTAGAGCGAAATCATATACCTTTTTCCAATCATCGCCGATGTATGCTGCAATGAGAAGTAATAGCGTAGAACCCGGCTGGTGAAAATTGGTAATCAATCGGTTAATAAATCTAAATTTATAGCCCGGTGCAATCATTATGCTTGTTTTTCCTTTAATGGCTTGGGTTTTTTGGCGATTCATCTCATCTAAAATCCAGTTTAAAACATCAATAGATGGCGTTTGTGAGAGATTTTCATATGCTTCCCATTGTGTAATTTCCTGTGGTTCTGAAAGATTTGAAATACCTGACATAGCTTTTATGCCTACTTGGTATAAACTTTCCAGTCCTCTTACCGTAGTGGTCCCAACGGCTGTAATATTTCCGTAATGTTGAATTAATGCTTCAACCGTTTGTTTCGAGATATAGAAAAACTCTGTATGCATGGGATGTTGTCCGATATATTCAGACTTTACGGGTTGAAATGTCCCTGTTCCGACATGTAAACTTATATTTTTTTGTGCAATAAGTTTCTCATCTAAAGCTGTGAGCACTTCGTGTGAAAAATGTAATCCGGCAGTTGGAGCAGCAACAGAACCTTCGTTTTTTGAATACACTGTTTGATATCGTAAACGATCAATTTGTTCAGATTCGCGATTTAAATAGGGAGGAATGGGCGTTAAGCCGGAATGTTCAAGGATTTCTCCGAATTGCACATCCTCACGATTCCAGGAAAACTCGATAATATTGTGCTTCTCGCTTTTTTCAATTAATTCAGCTTGCAAAGTCAATTCCTCGTCATGAATTGTAATGGATTTGCTTAATTTTCCTTGTTTCCATTTTTTCAAATTCCCCACAATGCATTTCCAGCGACAAATTTTTGTTTGAGTCAGTGCATTGGCATAATCGTATTCCTGAGCAGGAGTGAGGCAAAAAATCTCAATTCTGGCGCCTGTGTCTTTATGAAAAATAATGCGTGCATTTAAAACTCGGGAATCATTCCATACCATAAGCGATTTTTTTGGTAAGATTCCGGATACTTCACAGAAAACAGCTTTATGAATGCTTCCAGCTTTGTAAATTAGTAATTTCGATGCGTCCCTGTGTTCTATTGGATATTTTGCAATGCGATCATCCGGCAAATTATACCGGTAGTCAGCAATCTTTATTAACTTTGGCATCTGCATAAAATTGTTTTGTGCAAAATAAAGGAAAATAAAGGAAAATAATCATGAGTTCTAAAAATTTACAAAGCTTTCAAAAAGGAGATAAAGTTCGGTTTTTAAACGAAGTAGGTGGCGGTATCGTAAAACGCTTGCGTAAAGATGGAATGGTATTGGTTGAAAATGAAGACGGTTTTGATTATCCCATGCCGCCGAATGAGTTGGTCTTGGTTGAATCTGCCGGGTTTTCTAAAGGGAGCTCACTTGAGAAAAACACAGAGCGAAAAGCGGATGATATGCGGGTTACCGAAACTGAGCAGGAAAAGAAAATATTGTTAGCTTTTACTCGAAACGATTCCAATAATGGGGTGATTTTGTATTTAATTAATGATACGCCTTGGTTTTTCCCCTGTGCAATTTATACACAGATTAAAAATGATGATCATCGCTTAATTGTACAAGATGTGCTGGAGCCTGATACAAAAATGGAAGTGGGAGCGTTTAGTGATAATGACTTAGATGAAGTGCGCCAGCTCGTTTTACAGGGATTTTTTGCCGGAGACCAAATGAAATTGCTTCACCCGATGGTACAGGGAAAAGTAAAAAATAAAGCAACCCGATTATTGCTGAGCGGAAATTATGAAACCAATGAATATTTTTCTCTTCCGGCATTAATATTTGATGTCTATAATTCGAAAACTTCAGCTCCAGAAGTCATTGATGAAGTAATACATGAAAAAGCCTTGCAGGAAACGATTGACGCCGAAAAAGCAGTGCGTTCAAAAAAACATTCCTCACCAGTAATTTGGGAAGAAGATTTACACATCAATGTGTTGGTGGATTCTGTTGTTGGAATGTCAAATACTGAAATTCTGAATTTTCAGATGGATTATTTTCGGAAAATTTTGGATAAAGCAATTGTTGAAACAGTTGCTCAAGTTGTGTTTATTCATGGTATAGGGAATGGTACGCTGAAAAAAACCTTGCGGGATTCATTGGAAAAAGAATATCATCTGATGTATGAAGATGCATCTTTTAAAGCATATGGTTTTGGTGCGACAAAAGTATTCCCGAGTCGAAAATCTAAATAGATTTTGTTTTTTCAAATTCCCGAGAATTCTTAACCTGAAATGATTTATATTGAATCCAGTTCGACAAAATGCTCATTTCGACTAAGCTCAACACATCGCATCGCATTGTCGTTAGGATTCTGAGTTTGATGCGATTGACTTGGAAAATTAAAGTTTTCATACCAGTTAAAAGACCCTGAAAGGGTCAAATTTTAATAGCTTGGGTAAGCGAGGGACGAGCGTAATCCGGGCTATTAAAATTTGATATACAAAAGTTAGAGGTTATTGGATGAAAGAATGTTCTATATAAATGTCTTCGTTGGTATCAAAAATTGCTTTTACATGACCCAAATCCCAAGTCTTAAAATCTAACTTATTAATTATCAATGACTTTTGTTAGGATCGTTATTGTGGTGCACAAAACAGGCGGTGTTTTTAAATTGTTTCAATTTTGGAGGCTCGAATCCAACCCACTTTTCCATCACTCAAACGAATTTCATAAAAATGATTGACAGAATCTTTGATTTCAACTTTCAGTCCTTCATGGATTTCAAATAAATTGGTTGCGGTTTCCGCTGGGGAGCTTTTCACCAACACATCTTCCATAATAATGGCTTCATTGCTTTGTTTGGATAGTTTTTCTGCACGCAACGCCAAAAGTAGCGTAATGCTCGACAAAATCAACAAACTTATTACCGTATAATTCAATAGTTTATTTCCGCGGATTTTATGCCTGAACAAGCGCCACAAGCTTAGCCCGAGTACTAAAAGAAACAAAATTATGCTAAAAACTCCCCATGCTGTGCCGGATATCCAGCGATTTAATGCATTGAGCCAAACAATGAAAAACAAATCAGGAATTGCTTCCACACGATCGACTATTTGAGAATGCACAATTTCTAGGTTATGTTGAATATCATCATCTTCAGGAGCATGCAGTTGGGCTTTTTCATAAAATAAAACGGACATCCCGGTTTCTTCAAGTTTAAAATACCCATTTCCTAAATTATAATATAGTTCTGCACTTGCGCCTTCCGTATCCAAAATCTTTTCCCAAGCATCAATTGCTTCGTAAAACTGGTTTTGCTGATACCATAATGCGGCACTGTCTCTAAGCGATTCACCTGCATATCCGCGGGTGATGGCTGTTAGCAAAATTATGATAATGAATAATCGTTTCATAATTACAAGTTTTGTTCAAGTTTTGAAATTAAACCTGCTGTATATTGATAAATCCGCATTGGATCATTTTCTTCATCTGCTGGTGCGAAATGAGCATATTCACATATATCAATAATATCTAATAGATTTTTAATCAAATCTTCCGATAGGTTTTTTGCTTGCATTCGTTCGGTAACAGATTCTCTTGATAAATTCGCAACATCCATATCCAGCTTATCAGCAACATATCCCCATAGCGCTTTGATAATTTCGTTGTAAAACTCAGGTTTTCCTTCTTCCATTAAGCCATTGGCTCGTTTTAATCGTTTACGGGCTGTTTTGTTGGCTTTTTTATTTCGCATTTTTGCGATATTGGCACGTTCCTTAATTTGTTTTCTGCGTAAAAATACTATCAATACAAATCCGAAAAATGGCAGGAGGTAAGCCAGCCAAAAATACCAGAATCCTATCAGTGATTTTGTTTGTTTTTCTGGAATCGTTTTTATGTACCGGATATCACTTGCCATCATTTCAATATCTGATCCGGAAAAACTAGCTTGAACATTTTCTTCTTTGAAATCTGCGGTACGGTTTACATATATTTCGTGCGATTTGCTTTGATAGTTTTGATATGATTTATTTTGGGGATTGAACCAAGAAATTTCGATGGGTTTTAAAATGTAATTCTCAGGATATCTGGAGATTATTGTGTAAATCCAAGTTATATTGCCGGAACTTCCATTTGCTGTTTTTGACAAGTTTTGTTCGACTTCAGGATCATATACTTCAAATTCTTTGGGCAAGTCAAGTTCTGGAGGATTGATTAGATTGAAATTTCCTGTTCCCTCAATATTGACTTTTATGGTGAAAGCATCGTTTACATCAATGCTGTCGTGAGAAAATTCTGTACTCACAGAAAAATTACCAACTGCGCCAATATATGATTTTGGCTTTTGAGCCGGTAACGGCATAATGTTAACAGTGATTGCATCGCTTTTTAGCGTATAAGGCACATTCTGTACTCTTCCAAAAAAGGAGTCGAACATAGAGCCTGATTGGTTACTGCTTACTCTTTCTTGCAAAATGATATCAAAGTTTCCTTCTGAGATTGTCAGTTTTCCACTTCGCTGAGGAAATAAAACAATGGATTTCAATTCTGCTGTATAATAATTTTTCCCATTGTAATTTTCCAATTTCAGATGAATTTGGCGCGGATTGTTTACGTCTTCAACCCAAAATCCATTGTATTCAGGGAATTTAATGTCTTTAAACCCTGCCAGATTTCGGTTTGATAAATACATCTTGAAGCTTCCATAAATAGCCTCTCCCTGATAAGCGCTTGATTTGTTTAATGAAAGTCGAACAAAATGATCGCCGGAATTGCGGGTTTGTGATGAATTATTTTGTGTTTGCGGCTGCGTATTCTGATTCTGACTTTGTGAACTGCCGTTCCCTGCGACAACCTGAATTGTGAGCTGATTTGATTTGTGTGTTTTCCCGCCTACAATTGCTTGAGCCGGCTGCAGTTGATATGTCCCCGTTTCTTTAGGCGCTTTTAAAACGTATGTGTAGGTAAATGAATAGGAGTGACTTACATTTCCATTAATGATTTGTGTGGATGAGGATGTAGCTTGTGAGGGACCTGTCAGTACCTGAAAAGGAACAAAATCAGGGATTTTAAAATTACTAGGTTTTTGATTGATGACATATTTCAGATAAAAATTTTCGCCTTGTTGCACAATGTTTTTAGCATTGGCACTGAAACTAACGTCCTGTGAAAACAAAAGCTTTGCACACAATATTAATAAAACGAATATCCCGAACCGCTTTTTCATAATTTTAACATCTATCGCTTGTATTGTTACAAATTTAGTTAAAACAGTTAATCTTACAATGCTTTCAAACGAAATTATTGTTCTTTTTGTTATCTATTAATCTTAAAAAAAACAGGCTATCCAAATGAATAGCCTGTTAAAATATTTAATTTGTGTTGTTTACAGTTTATATTGGTCAGGAACCGGAATTTCTTCAACTTCCACATTAATCGTTTCAATATTTGATTTTACAGTAATTATTGCACGGCGATTAAAGTGTCTGGACTTATCAATATCCAATGTTTTTGCAATTGGTTTACTTTCGCCAAATGAAACAATAGTCAGGTTCTCAGCGTTAACACCTTTTTGTGTTAGGTAGGATTTTAGTGACTGAGCACGCATGCGACCAAGCCATTGGTTATAGCTATTGGTTCCATAATGATCTGTATGTCCTTGTATTTCAATTTTAAAATTCACATGTTCTTTCATGAATTCAGCAAGACTATTGAGATTTTGCTCATATTCCAGCTTAATATTATATTTATCAAAATCAAACAATACATATTTAATTACCAATGCAATTTCAGTTTCAGTTAGCTCCTCGTCAGTTCTAAGCGCAAGTTCTGAAGCATTAAGATATATATCTAATGGATATTCAATGTCTGAATAGCCTTCGGGAACAACTACTTCAATAGTCTGATTTTTAATGCTCTCAGAGCTCATCGCAACCAAAATTACTTCTCCGACTGTTAAGTCTTCAATAATGAATGACCCATCTTCTGAAGGTTCTACAATACTTACAGTATCTCCGGTTTCTTTATCAATAGCAGCAATCACTAAATCTCCAGAGATTTCGTTATTAAGTTCCGGTATGAAAATCTGTCCTTTGAGCGAAACGAGTTTGTCTTCGTAAGGCATGTGGAGGCTGAAACAATCAGATGGACCCACTCCTTCACGACGTTTGTTCGAGTTTTGAGGGCAATAGATAAAACGATCTTGAAAGGTTACGATATAGGCTAAATCATTTCCGACAGTATTATATGGAAACCCTAAGTTTTTCGGTTTTGCCCATTCATTTTCAATGGAATCAAATACAGAGACAAACATATCAAATCCACCCATATTTCCTTGTCCTTCTGAAGCAAAGTATAACTGATTGCCATTGTCAATAAGGAATGGTGTTTCTTCGTGAAACTCAGTATTCAGGTTGTCACCAATACTTTTGGGTTCTCCCCAATCCCCTTCTTCTGTCAAATCGGCAACATACAAATCAAGATCTCCTTTTCCGCCTTTTCGGGCTGATGTGAAATATAATTTATCGTTTGTTTTTGCAATCGATGCATGAGATTCCCATTTCCGGGAGTTTATATTTTTATTGAGTTTTTTTGCGTTTGTCCATTTGCCATTTTCAAAACTTGCTTTATAAATATTACCATTATCATTATCATCATGAACTAAAAGCAAAGTTTTTCCATCGTAGGATAATGATGTAGGCATTGTAAAGCCTCCTAGATTAAGGTCTTCAGTCATCTTTGTAGGTTCAGACCATTTATTATTTTCCCAAGTTGAATAATATATATCATCAACGGGAAGATAATATAAGTCACAATCTGTATTAAGATCAGGAGGAAAAACGTTCTGGGTTCCTAATGTATAAACAAAAACGGAATCATTTCCTGATACAACCGGACATCTTAAATATTGACCTTCCGGGATTTCAACATCAAAATTATAAATTTCCACTTTATACTTCTCCGGGGGATTTGATTGAGAAAATTCACAACTTTGAATTTCACGATCAATTAAATTGTCTGTAAGGGTTTTTAAATTGCGATTATCAAAAGCTTTGTATGCTTTAAAATGCTTAATTGCTTGTGTGTAATCAGCTTTGAGTTGATTAGCCACACCAAGATAATATTCTGTTTCCGGGGGAGCATCTTGTTCTCTAAACTTGTCTTTATAATTTTTATTAATGTGCGGGTGAGCTTCTGAAAGATATTCAATGGCAAGATCAATATCGTCAATTTTTTCTGTATGGAGGTAACAGAAACCAATCTTGAAAGCCATATTATAATTTTCAGTATTTTTTTCATAAATCATTTTATAATTGGAAAGTGCCGATTCATATTCACCTATAACTAGCGATTTTTCAGCTTCTTTCCATATTTTGCGGTCATTCGATGCAAATGCTTGCGTAGTGATAAAAGCTAACAATGCAATGAATCCTAATAATTTAAATAATGTTTTCATTTTTAGTTTGTTATATGTTCTAAGTTTTGCAAATATATAGAATTATTATAAAACAACACTTAAGTTTATTGATTATTTTAATATATTTACATAAATTTCTATTTTATGATGCATCAAGTGGAGATAAGGATGCAATCCTTGAAGTATGGTTTAAACCTGATAACTGATGAAATTGAGACTGCAATTCTTTCGCTACCTCAACATGGAATTGTTAATATCTTTTTAAAGCACACAAGTGCCGGGTTGTGCATAAATGAAAATGCAGCCCCAGAGGTGCAAGTCGATTTTCGAAATTTTCTTGACAAACTTGTACCTGAGGATTTCAAGGAGTTTTCACACACAGAAGAGGGACCGGACGACATGCCCGCCCATATCAAATCATCTTTGCTCGGGCAAAGCTTGACCATCCCGATTAAAGACGGATGTTTAGCTCTCGGAATATGGCAGGGAATATATTTATGTGAATTTAGACGTCATTCAGGACAGCGAAATATAATAATTACAATAATTGGTGAATAGCTGTTATTTGACATGAATTATTCTCAGTATTTTTTTTATTTTCGTCCACTAGTTATGAAATAGAAAAGAAAAATTAAATATTATGCAAAAATTATTGTTGTTAGGAGACGAAGCAATTGCTCAGGGAGCAATTGATGGCGGAATGTCTGGGTGCTATGCCTATCCTGGAACTCCGTCAACTGAAATTATGGAATATGTTCAGCACTCGAAGGAAGCTGCTGAAAAAAGCCTGCACAGACAATGGTCTGCAAATGAAAAAACAGCGACTGAATCTGCTATCGGTATGTCATATGCCGGGAAACGTGCCATGGCTTGTATGAAACATGTTGGAGTAAATGTGGCTGCTGATGCTTTCGTAAATGCTGCTATTACAGGCGTGAACGGTGGATTAGTGATTTTAGCTGCCGATGATCCAAGTATGCACTCTTCTCAAAACGAACAAGATAGTCGTTTTTACGGTGATTTTAGTCTTATCCCGATTCTTGAGCCTGCTACCCAGCAAGAGGCATATGATATGGCTTATTCAGCATTTGAATTGTCAGAAAAAATGAATACGCCGGTGTTGTTACGAGTGACTACAAGGTTGGCTCACTCTCGTTCAGGTGTTGTGCGTAAAACTCCAAAGCCTGAGCTGAAAGGTTCATTGCCAAAAGACACCAAACAATTTATTTTATTGCCATCTATTGCACGTGAAAACTACAAAAAGTTGTTGGCAATGCAGCCTGAAATGGAAAAAGCTTCCGATGAATCTGATTTTAACCGCTATGAAAAAGGTTCAGATAAAAAACTGGGGGTTGTGGCTTGTGGTATTGCTTACAATTATCTGATGGAAAATTATCCGGATGGATGTCCTTATGATGTGGTTAAAATCTCTCAATATCCATTGCCACGTAAAAAAATTGAAGATTTAAAGGAAAATTGTGATGAGTTATTGATTTTGGAAGAGGGACAACCTTTAATTGAACGTCTAATTCGTGGATATTTTGACGAAGGGAAACCAATTCATGGACGTTTAAACGGAAGTTTGCCAAGAGATGGAGAATTGAATCCTGAATTGGTTGCTAAAGCGCTGGGAATTCAGCTTGAAGAAGGAAAACCAATTCCCGAAATGTTGGCAGGACGCCCGCCTGCATTATGCCCGGGATGTAGTCACCGTGATGTTTATAACGCATTGGCTGTAGCACTGGAACCATATGGTGATGGTCGGGTTTTCTCTGATATTGGTTGTTACACATTAGGTGCGCTTGCTCCATTTAATGCTATAAACTCTTGTGTTGATATGGGTGCATCTATAACTATGGCTATTGGTGCGTCTGATGCCGGACTTGTTCCTGCTGTCGCGATGATTGGGGATTCTACCTTTACTCACTCAGGAATGACAGGGCTTTTAGACGCTGTTATTAAAGATTCACCGATTGTAGTAATTATTTCTGATAACTCGACAACAGGAATGACAGGTGGACAAAAATCCCACGCTGAAGGTCGTTTGTTTGATATCGTAAAAGGACTTGGAGTTCCCGATGTGCATATTCGGGCTATGAATCCGCTGAAAAAGCATCATGAAACCAATGTTCAAATTATGAAAGAAGAACTTGAACATAAGGGCGTGAGTGTGATTATTCCACAGCGTGAGTGTATTCAGACTGCCGCACGTAAAAATCGCGCCAAACATAAAGCCAAAAAAAATAAGAATATTTAAAAAAATGACATCATGAAAATTGACATTATATTAGCAGGTGTAGGTGGTCAGGGAATTCTGACTATTGCTGCTGCAATTGGAACAGCCGCCGTAAATAAAGGACTTTATATTAAACAAGCAGAGGTTCATGGTATGAGCCAGCGTGGAGGAGATGTTCAGTCAAATCTTCGTATTTCTGACAAACCCATTCACTCTGACTTGATTGCAAAAGGCGGTGCAGATATGATTCTTTCTGTTGAACCAATGGAATCGCTGAGATATCTTCCATATTTGAAAAAAGATGGATATTTGATTACCAGCACAAAACCTTTTATAAATATTCCAAATTATCCTGAATTGGAAGATCTGATGAAAGCAATTAAAGCAATGGATCATCATGTTGCAATTGATGCTGACCAAATTGCTAAAGATGAAGTTGGTTCTGCAAGAGCTTCAAATATTGTGATGCTTGGCGCAGCTTCTCCTTTCCTGAAAATGGAAATGAGTGAGTTCGAAGATGCATTGAAAGAACTTTTTGGACGTAAAGGCGAAGAAGTTGTGGAAATGAATATCAAAGCTTTGAGAGCCGGTAGAAAAATGGCTGAAAAATAAAATGATTTAATTTCAATTCAAAGCATCAACAGCAATCTGTTCGATGCTTTTATTGTATAATTTCGTTTGTAATGAATGTATTTCAACGATTTCCACGAAAATTTTGGGTAGCTAATACCCTCGAACTATTTGAGCGCTATGCATGGTATGGCATGTTTATGGTTTTGGCTTTGTATTTAACCGGTTCAAAAGCTGAGGGAGCACTTGGTTTTACTCAGGTGCAAAAAGGAACAATGATGGGGATAGTTGTCGGAACACTTTACCTGATGCCGGTGATTACGGGTGCAATTGCCGATCGTTTTGGCTTTCGACGTATGTTGTTTATTTCCTTTAGCTTTCTTGCCGTGGGGTATGCATGTATGGGGATTTTTACATCCTATGATGGAATGTTTCTGGCGTTTTCTATTACTGCTATCGGAGCGGGCTTGTTTAAACCAATTATATCTGCAACGGTTGCTAAAACAACAACAGAGAAAACCTCGTCTATCGGGTTTGGAATTTTTTATATGATGGTTAATATTGGGGCGTTTATTGGTCCCATTACGGCAGCTAAATTGCGAATTATTTCATGGTCAAATGTATTTTATTTCGCTGCTGCACTGATGATTGTCAATGCCTTGCTTACGCTGCTATTTTTTGCTAAAGATGAAAATGACGGGCAAAAAGGGATATCAATCGGTAAAGAAATCAAACAGGCAATTAAAAATATTGGAGTGGCCTTATCCGATGGCAAATTTGTCTTGTTTTTATTCATCATTGTCGGATTTTGGACAATGTACAATCAGCTTTTTTACACGCTTCCCGTTTATATTCAGGACTGGATGGATACAAGCATCGTTTATGACAAAATCTATCAATTTTGGCCATGGTTGGCAAGAAATGCCGGTACTCCGGAAGGTACTATTGCTCCTGAAATGATGACAAATCTTGATGCACTATACATTATTATATTCCAATTACTTGTTTCCTGGGGCGTGATGAAATGGCGACCCGTAAATGCGATGATGACAGGTTTTCTTGTCAGTGCGATTGGTTTGGGTTTAACCTTTATGCAAAGTAATCCAATGTATTTATTTATTACTATTCTTATTTTCGGAATTGGAGAAATGGCTAGTAGTCCGAAAATTACGGAATACATTGGCAGAATTGCGCCCAAAGATAAAGTTGCCTTATATATGGGATGCTCATTTTTGCCAATGGCTGGTGGAAACTACCTTGCCGGCTGGTTGTCCGGAGGTTTGTACGGAAAAATGGCCGATAAGTCTGTATTGCTTACAAACGATTTGGTAAATCGAGGAATTGAAGTGCCGGAAATTAGTGATGCATTTACAAAAACCGATTTGTTTGTCATTGGTCAAGATGCTTTAGATATGAATGCCAAAGAAATGACTCAGTACCTCTGGGAAACTTATAACCCATCGGATATCTGGATGATTTTTACAGGAATCGGTATCGGCTGTTTTGTTATGCTTTACATGTATAATAAATTCGTTCCAAAGCGATAATCTCATTTGTTTCTCATAAAAAAATCTTAAATCTGAATTTCCTGCTTTGTTTCAGCTTGCATTTTGCTATTTTTGTTTGAACAAAATTTTAAGCTTATGAAACGATTTGCATTAATTTTATCTAGTCTTTTTCTATTTATCTCAATGTCAGGATTTTCTGCTGATGATATCACCCTCGCAGATATTTGGTCAAAAGGAACCTTCAGACAAAATACGGTAACTGGTATCCGCTCAATGGATGACGGGCTGCATTATACAAAACTTAGTATGATGCGAAATTCAGTAATTAAAGTCGATTATGAAATCGGACAAAATGAAACTGAGCTTTTTAATTTGTCTGATTTCCCTGAAATTTTTGAAGAGGATCGGATTATGGACTATTCCTTCAACTCGGATGAAACACATTTGTTGATTTCAACCGATTATGAGCCAATTTACAGACATTCATTTATGGCAAATTATTACATTTATGATATCGAAAACAAGAAAGTCACACCTTTAAACGAAGACTCAAAAGTGCAATTGGCAGAATTTTCTCCTGACAGCAAAAACATTGCTTACGTTTTAGACAATAATATCTATGTGTATAAACTTCGTGACGGTGGTTTAACGCAAGTGACTAAGGATGGAAAGAAAAATCACATCATCAATGGTGCGCCTGATTGGGTATATGAAGAAGAATTTAGTTTTTCAAAAGCCTATCAATGGTCAGAAGGCAGTCGGTATATTGCTTTTTTGAAAACCGATGAAAGCGGTGTGAAAGAATTCGACATGCCAATTTACGGTGCTTTGTATCCTGAGGAATATCGATACAAGTATCCAAAAGCAGGGGAGAAAAACTCCCAAGTTTCAGCACACATTTTTGATCTTGGCACGCTCAAAACAAAGACAATAGATTTAACAGTAAAAGGCGAAACTTACATCCCAAGACTGCAATGGACTAAACGCCCGGGAGTCTTGTCTGTGATTACATTAAACCGCCTTCAAAATATTCTTACATTGCATAAAGTGAATGCAGAAACGGGAGTTTCTAGTATTTTGCTTAATCTTAAAACAGAAAAATATCATGAATTGCATGATGATTTAACGTTCCTTCCCAATGGAGAATTATTTGTTATGTCGCATGAAGCCGATGGTTACAGACATTTGTACAGCTACGACATGGAGGGGGTTTTAAAAGGACAAATTACTTCAGGAGATTGGGAAGTCACTGATTTTTATGGTTATGATGAAAAGAATGAACGGTTTTACTATCAGGCTGCGGAACGGTCTCCAATGCAACGCGATGTTTATTCTATTTCCATTGATGGTGGTGAAAAACAACGAATTAATTCCGAGCTAGGTACAACAAAAGTCCATTTCAGTAAAACCTTTGAATATTACATTCAGAAGCATACGACTGCAAATAAACCAGTAAAAGTAACTTTACACACATCAGACGGTGAAATAGTTCGTGTGCTCGAAGAAAATAACGACCTGCAAAAGAAAATGGAAGAATATGGCTGGGTTGAGAAAGAATTTATCACTTTAACCGGCGATGACGGAACAGAACTCAACGCCTGGATTATCAAACCTCCTAAATTCAAAAAACGCAAAAAATATCCTGTGTTAATGTACACATATGGAGGCCCTGGATCACAAACTGTTATCGATGACTGGGATCATAATATGGCTTGGTGGCAAATGTTGGCGCAGCAAGGCTATATTGTCGTTTCTGTTGATAATCGGGGAACCGGTGCAAGGGGGCGCGATTTCCGCCAAGTAACTTATGGTGAACTCGGTAAATATGAAACCTTAGACCAAATTGCTGCAGCACGTCAATTAGCAAAACTGAAATACGTTGATGAAAATCGTATCGGAATGTTTGGTTGGAGTTACGGCGGATACATGACCAGTCTTTGTCTGTCGCTTGGCGCAGATGTGTTTACTGCCGGTATTGCAGTGGCTCCCGTTACAAATTGGAGATATTATGACACCATTTATACCGAGCGCTATAACGGTTTGCCGCAAGGCAATGAAGCGGGATATGATGCTAATTCACCAATTAATCATGCGAATAAAATGAATGGAAATTTATTGCTCGTACACGGTAGTGCTGATGATAACGTTCATTTCCAAAATACAATGGATTATGTCAGTAAGCTTGTGGCTGCAAATAAACAATTTGAAATGATGGTGTATCCAAACAAAGACCACGGTATTTATGGTGGTAATACTCGTTTGCATCTCTACACAAAAATGACAGATTATTTAATGGAAAATTTCTAAGTACATGACAAAATTTTTGTAATTATTTGAATATTAGGCTCAATATTGCATAAAAGTGCATGAGCGATGAAAATCAGTCCGTATTTAAAATAGCTATATGCCCTGCGTCCATGCTTTTTAATCTTAATGGGAGCAATATTTTGATCTTTGTAGATACCCACTCGATAAGCCCAGATAAACGCAATACTCACTAACGAAAGGAGTTTTGATATCCTTTCTGTGTCCGAAAGGTGGGTAACTTCAAAATTAAAACCACTTGATTTTAAGGCTTTGAACATTGCTGGATATTCCGGTGATATTGACCCCCCCTCTAAAAAATATTCAAAGAACAAATAACCTGA
>CAYOUD010000041.1:0-17122 GCA_964407055.1 uncultured Bacteroidales bacterium
TTCTAACCCCCGGTTTTCATTCATGATTTAACATTTGCGGCCTGTTTTCGACACTTCTATCATTACAAAAACACATTCATCTCAAAGTCAGTCATTTAGAAACACTCAAGACAGGGATTTAGGTGACCTGACCAGATCGTAAAGATTATCCATTTGTAATTAAAAAAGGGAGGATAAATTATTGTTTTATTAGCCTTTTGTGTCTAGTGACTTCAACTTTCTTTTTTTTAACCATAAAAGAAAGAAACAAATAGATTAGATTTGATTATCAACAAGTTGTCTTCTCTTCCTTTTTTTCTTAGTCAAAAAAAGGAAGCAAAAAAGACAAGGCAGCACCGACAGCCATACCCTCTCTGCCATCGCGGGCTTGCGGCCTGCCATTCCCACCCGCATAGCCTTCTTTCAGAAGGCTTCTGAATGCTTGTTTTTGGAGGGCTGCTGTTAGCTTTGGCTATCACATATTTTAAGCGTTTTTATATTAACTCGTAGTATCCAGAATTCGTAGCTTAATCCTATTTATTTACGTAGCTCGCCGGACACGAACTCTGGCGCATTACTCGTCATCGCCGGTCAAGCTTAGATTTTTCGTTATTAAGCGAGATGTGTTTGGAGTTTTTAGAGCCGCGACCCGCAGGCACGAGGAGATTCGCGGGTCACGGAAAACATATCCGATTAATAGAAAAATACGGGTCAGCAGAACTTGTCCGGCGACCGACGGAGATTTTCTTTGCTAGCTTTCTTTCATCGGAAAGAAAGTGGGGTGAAAAAAAGTATCCTTTGGTGAAAACGGTAATTACTCAAAATGTTTACGAAAATAAAATGTGGGTGACTCAGTGTCGAAAACAGGAAAATATCAGCAAGCGTGATTTTTTCATAAGATAATGACCAATCAATCTATTTAACGAAAATTTTGAAATAGTATTGTATTTCAAAACTCCCGGTTTTCATTCATGATTTAACATTTGCGGTTTACTGTTCGAGTAATCAAATATTATGTCGATTATCCATCAAAAATTATCAATATCATTTAACTGCGCTTTGTTTAAAACAGCGGGACTACCAATTAAACCAACCTGAATTTGCAATTCGGCAAGATTCTCCAATACCTCCATCCGATCATACGCATTAAAAAGCGAATTTCCGACTGTCAGCGCTCCATGATTTTGCAGCAAAATTGCTTCCCCATCTTTCAAAGCGGCTGCAACTTCACTTGCAAGTGCATCTGAGCCCATTAGGTGATAATCTGCTTTCACAATTTCATCAAGAAAATATCTGGCCTCACCACACAAATTATTCTCCAGCTTCTTAGTGGAGCAAGCCCAAGCAGTCGCTTTCGGCGGATGTGCATGAACAATCGCCTGAACATCCGGACGGGCTTGATAAATTGCCCAGTGCATACCGGTTTCCATACTTGGGCGCAAATCCGGGCTTAAATTCGCTCCGGCGTCTGAAATATGTGCAATTTTATCTGCCTGAATATTTCCTTTATCGGATTGGGAGGCGGTAATCAACATGCTACCGTCATTTAAACGCATAGACACATTTCCACCGGAACAAGTTGTTAATCCCCGTCGATACAAGCGTTGCATAATTTCAGCAACTTCCTTTTTTTCTGTTAGCTCATTCATTATTGAAATAATTTACGAATTGCGTCTTTATTGGCTTCGACAATTCCTTTGTCTGTAATAATTGCCGTAATTAATTCGGCAGGTGTTACATCAAACGCCGGATTAATACAATCTGATTTCGGATGATTAACCATAATGGTGTGCATTTCCCCGGTTTTATCAGGCCCGGATTGTTGCATTACTTCTTCAGTGCCACGTTGCTCTATCGGGACATCCTTTCCTGATGCAGTGTTCAAATCGAAAGTTGAGCAGGGTGCGGCTACATAAAACGGCACACCATAATACTTTGCTGCAATCGCTTTTTCCAGAGTCCCGATTTTGTTTGCAACATCCCCGTTTGCGACAATTCGGTCTGCCCCAACAATCATCATATCTATTTTTCCCTGCGCCATAAGATAAGCTCCGGCATTATCAGGAATTATCTGATGCGGCACACCGTGATTATGCAACTCCCAGGCGGTCAATCGACCGCCCTGTGCGCGCGGTCTGGTTTCGTCAGCATAGACAAAGATTCCTTTCCCGGCATCATGAGCCGCGTAAATTGGAGCCAATGCCGAACCATAATCCACAAAAGCGAGCCAACCGGCATTGCAATGGGTTTCAATCCGCATTGCGGGTTCAATAATTTGATTGCCGAATTCTCCAATCAGACGTCCTTCCTCTGCATTTTCATCCGCTAGGCGTTCAGCTTCAAGTACTGCATCATTCCGACTTTTTTTTGCTTTTTGATACACCGCTTCAGTTGCATAAAATAGATTTTGTGCAGTTGGTCTGGAATTATTTATTTCCTGCTTTGCGGCATCAAGAAACTCGAGATATTCAGATTCAGGCGCCTCTAATGCAGCCTGAGACATTGCATACGCGCCAACAGCACCAATCGCACCTGCCCCACGAACAATCATAGTTTTTATTGCATGACATGATTCCTTGTAAGTTTCGGCAACATACCAGGAAAATTCAAAAGGCAATTTATTTTGCTCAATCATAATGCATTTCCCGTTATCAAAACGCACGGTTCTTACATGTTTTCCATCAACTTTCATTATCCTAAATTTTTTTGGATTTGCAACTCATAATCTCGCACAATTCGCCGTAGTACGGGATGATTAACATCCGCCTGGCAACAAGAAACAATTTCCCGAATCGGTAAAACTTTTGGAGATGTTCCGGTGATAAAAGCAGCATCATAAGCGAGTAAATCAGCAACATTGACTGCCTGATATTTCAAGTTGAATCCTGCCTCAAGAATGGTTTTTATCACATAATCGCGAGTAATTCCTTTAAGAACCATGTTGTCAGGAGCTGTTACAACTGTCTCATCTACAATAAAAAAAAGATTTGACTGACTGCCTTCTGTCAGAAAACTATTTTCATCGTACAGCAGCACTTCATAAACTTTCCGCATGGCTTTGTAGCGGGCAACCACAGCTTTCATGGAGGCATTCCACTTTTTTACATTCGGATTTTCTCGCTCGAACCTTGCAATAGCAACGGCCACTCCATTCTGACAATCCTGTTCCGTAGGATATCGGTGCGGAATAATTTCACAAAGTGTATGTATTTCCTTTTCATTGGGGAAAAGAGAAACCCGTATATTTCCATGCTTAATCTGATTTTCTGAAATGCAGGCATTCATATCCTGCAAAAGCACCGACTCATCAAATGTCAGATTAATTCCTGCTAAGCTCAATGATTTTTTTAATCGAATAAGATGATCCTTCAGAAAAACAAATTTGCCGTCCATAATTCGCAGGACTTCATAAATCATGTCTAAACCATCAAGTATGGATGCATCGAATTCAGATTCCGGCAAAAGTTCATGTTGCCATACAATCCGGTTTTGTTCTGTTATCGGCTCAGCCATATTGTTTAATGTATTCCTGAAGCAGATTCAACACATTGTGCACATTGTTCTGAAAAACAGACAATACAGCTTCCCAGGTTACGGCTTCTGTGTTATCCCGCCAGGAATCGTAATCGGTACTCATGGCAACAGCAGTATATGGAATTCCGGATTCGTTTGCCAAGATTACTTCTGGAGCCGTACTCATATTGATTAAATCGGCACCCCAGTTACGAAACATGTGAGATTCTGCTCGGGTTGAAAATCGAGGCCCCTCAATGGTCAGAATACAAGCCTTTGGATGTGCTTTCAGATTCAAGGCATTTGCAAGCTCAAGCAATTGATGACGTGTAGGCTCATCAAAGGGATCAGCCATCGGGCAATGTTTCATTTCACCTACAGGAAAGGATTCAAAAAAAGTAACCGGCCGATGTCTGGTAAAATCGATAAACTGGTCAGGCAAGACAATATCACCTGGTTTAATTTTTTCACGAAGGCTACCGACTGCAGTGCTAGCAATAATTTTTTCGCAAGCTAAGTCTTTAAGTGCAGTAATATTCGCACGATTATTTACTTGCGAAGGCGGAATGCTGTGATTTTTCCCATGTCTGGATAAAATAACAACCTGTTTCCCGTGAATTTCTCCGACAGTAATATCAGAATGAGTACCATATGGTGTGGCAAGATTTACAGATTCAGCATGTTTGAGGATATTCGGATTTTCAAGTCCCGAACCTCCGATGATCGCAATCGGTTTATTCATAGCGCAAGGAATCAAAAGGCATAAAACTTCGTCGTAATAAGGCAGTATCTTCTGGGAAGAAATCGGTTGCCATCTCAATCAAATTTTCTGCGGAATCAACGTAATAATCCTCCATCAGATAATCGAAATACAATCGGATACCATCTGCCAGCACGGGTTTCATTTCGGATCTTGCATTTTTCACAACTTGTGGGAAATATGGCAAAATGGAATCCATGACCTCATTTCCGAGTTTTTTATCATAATTAAAAAAGCCTATTGCGCCACTGTAAAAATACAAGCTTTGATCTTCTTTCAATCGGTCAAATGAGCGCATCATGGATGATGCTTTACTGTATTTCCCATCCCATGTATATGCTAACATAATAGGAATACCGGATTTCACAATATCATGAACTACAAAATCATTATTTGGGAAATACTCACCAACTTTATCATAACGCTTTGCTTTTACCAGGCTTTTCAATGCCAGCTCATAAGCATTTTCATATTCCTGATACTTGTTGAGTACAGTATCCAGATAAATTTGGTGATAACTCATTGCCAAATACAAATAAATTTCGGGATCGCTCGAATATTTACCTCTTAAGGTCATTCGATCTGCTTTAAACGCGCAGTCTTCATACTGTTCCTGCTCATAAAACTCAGCAAGTTTATCAAAATAACCGCCAACTACCTGTGCGTCAACGGAGTTGAATGCTCCGACAAAAATCAGAATCATTAAAAATTGTGTAAATCGCTTTTTCATACCTATCAATTTTTTTTGAAAGTAATGTTTTCAAAAAACATTCCAAAATTCTTTGTTGATTTATTTTGATTCATCTTAATCAAGGCTTGGCACAAAATCATGGGCAATCACACGCAATTCTGTCCGTCGATTAAGCTGATTTGCAACCTCTTGCTGTTCGTCAGTTAAGTTTTCAACATATTCAGGACTTAAAACATCGCCTTTCTTCAACCAATCGTATCTGGGCTGTTCTTCCTCAATTTCAATTGGTCGAGACTCTCCATATCCGACAGTCGTCAATCTTCCGGCTAAAATTCCACGTGAAATCAGATACAACCGAACAGCTTTGGCACGCTCATGACTTAATATCATATTATTTTCCTCGGAGCCAATCATATCTGTATGAGCAGCAAGCTCAACAATAATGTTTGGATTATCATTTAGCACCTGTGTTAAGCTATCCAAAGAATATTTCGCAAGCGGAGTCAGTTCTTTTGAGCCAAACTCAAATTCGATGTTCGGAATTTCGAAAGTCTTATTGTAAGTTTCTAACATTATATCGTACCGAAAGGTTTTATTAAAAAGCACAGTATCAGTTGAGAATCGCGCCTTTCCATTAAAATATCCGGGTTTACTTACAACGAAAACATAATCGGTATGCGGTTTTAATTTAAAATTGAAATATCCCTCATAAACATCACTGGTATCAGAAAACACTGTCCCGTCAGAGCCGATTAACTGAACTATTGCACTATCAACAACATCCTCAGTATCTGAATCTTTTACAAAACCTTCCAAATCAAATGTCAGCGGAGGTTTTTCAAAATAATAAATATCTTCCCCTTTCGAACCCGGTCTGTCTGAAGTAAAATATCCTTTTTCTTCAGTCGCATAATAATAGATGCCAAAATCATTTCCTGGACTGGAAAAGGGATGTTTCATATTTTCCACAGTGTACCGGTATTTTCCCTCAGGTTTTGCTACATACAAATCGAGACCACCCATAGAAGGCAGGCGGTCACTGGCGAAATACAGCGTAGAATCTGCTCGCACGAAAGGAAACAATTCATCATTAACGGTATTAACTGTTGGGCCAAGATTTTTGGGTTTTGACCAGGCACCGTCCTCTTTTTCAACATACCAGACATCTGCTCCGCCAAATCCGCCGGTCATACGAGCAGAAAAAAACATTCGATTTGCGTTGGGGGATAAACATGGATGTCCGATAGAAATGGAATCTCCTACAATATCAACTCGTTCGGGATTTAACCATTCGGTTCCGTTTTTTGTAATCTCATAAATCTGACATCCTAAAGGTCTTCCTTTTTCTTTCTGGCAGGATGTAAAAAACATTTTAGATCCTCCGTCAGTAAGATGCGGTGCTCCTTCGTCATATTCAGAATTTAAAGAATCGAGCATCTCAGGGTCACTCCATTCACCTTGCCGATTCATTTTCGAAACAAAAATATCATTAAAACGTTCTCCGGTAATTCCAGATTTCTTTTTTCCGGTTACACCTTTTCGGTTTGATGAAAAATAGATATGGTCGAAACCATCTTTTTCAACAATTGCCGGCGTGAAATCGTTTTCTCGGGTATTAAAATCGCGAACTTCCTCAACCTGAAAGCGAGTGGGTTCACTCAACCATTTTTGTGTCAGCTCAACAGATTCCACAAGAAGCTCGACAATACTGTCAGAGCCATTAACTTCAAGATATTCTCGATAAACCACCAAGGCCTCATCATATTTTTCGCTCATTCGAAGAATTTCAGCTTCTTTCACCCAAGCTTCACGATTTGCCGGGTCATATTTTGATGCGCGTCTAAGATATGTTCTTGCTTTTCGATAATCTCCTGCAAGGTAATAAGCATTACCAATCTTAAAATAGACAGGTGTTTTCTCTTTACGTCCGGTCATTTTTTTCATTGCCCGCTTGTACAAATCGACCGATTGAAAATACTCTCCAGCCTCATAAAACGCATCGGCTTTTTTCAGTCTTCTTTCCTGAGAAAAACCGCTGACACCAATGACTACAAACAAGATAATTAAAAAATATGTATATCCCTTTAACTGCATTCTATTTTTTCAGTTCTATAAACGTCAGTCAGCTTGCTTTATTATCTTAAAGTGCCAAAGATAACAAGATTCATTAAAATGGAATACAGAAATTTGAATCAGAAACAGTTTTCACAAAAAAAAGGCCGGACATTCGCCCGACTTTTTCATGAGAAATTAATGTGTTAAATTTTTTGATTTGTAATTTCCATAATTTCGGCTTCGAGCTTAAGTGCAGCCTTTTCAATATCAGCACCCTGTTTTACAACTTTATCAACAAAAGTTTTATCGTCATAATCGCCGACATTAATTCGGACATTCAAATAAGCAGCACGGATTCCTGCTGTAGCAGCTAAAGCCCCAACTGCAGCATCAGTAACAGAATTTGGGTTTCCTTCCTGCACCATTGCTTTCATAACTTGCATGCTCTCATAACAAAGTGTCATGGTTTTCAGAGGGACCTCGATTGCATATTTTGTGGCATCCATGATTGCTTTCTGTCGTGCTACTTTCTCTGCTTCTGTCTTTTTCGGAAATCCAAAAGCATCCATAATTTTGTTAAAGGCATTGGTATCTTCATCAACCATAGCGAGAAGCTGGTCGTGATAATATTTCCCCTTTTCCGCCCATTGGCTGAACATTTCCCATCGCTCGTCCCAACCACGTTTGTGTGAAGAAAGATTCGCAACCATTGTTCCTAATGCTGCCCCGATGGAACCCATATAGGCAGCAATTGAGCCACCACCTGGAGCCGGAGATTCGGATGCAGTTTCCCAAACAAATTCTGACAAGTTCATATCAATTAACTTGCAAGATTTTTCTTTGGCTGCCATCGCATATTCAATGATTTTTTTCTCCGGTTCGAATTTATACAAATCATCGAGGCCCATTGATTTCACTGCAATTTTAATTAATTCTTTATCGGATATCCCAAGTGAACGATTTTGTTTGCGCAGGAAATATTTTCCGGCTTCAAGCATCGCATTGAGCGGAATCAAGCCAACAAGTTCAGAACCTGTGACACGTAATCCACGTTCATTTGCTTTCTTGTAAACCTCATCGTATGCAATGTGAACAGGAGATACGGAAATATTTGTGAGGTTCATTGAAATTTGAGCAATTCCAAACTCATCAATAAACCATCCAATGGCTTTCACTTCTTTCAAAGAACCGGTAATCCAAACCTGATTTCCATTTTCATCTTTAACGAGTTTTCCGGTAACAGGATTTCCCTCCCGTTTTTTACGACCTCTTTCACGGACATCAAAAGCAACCGCATTTGCGCGACGTGTAGAAGTTGTATTCAAATTCACGTTGAATGCAACGAGAAAATCGCGAGCACCAACAGCAGTTACACCTGATTTGGCAACAGCATCAGTAAATTCAGACGGACCAAAATCAGGTTTCCATTCTTCGGTTGTAATTCGATCAGGCAATGCTTCATATTCTCCGGCACGGCAATTTGCAAGATTTTTTCTTGCCTGAGAGGATGCAGCATTTTCATAGCAATAAACGGGGACACCCAGCTCCGTTCCAACACGCTCAGCAAGTTGTCTAGCATATTTAACGGTTTCTTCCATACTAATATTCGCAACCGGAACCAAAGGGCAAACATCTGTTGCACCGAAACGCGGGTGAGCACCAGAATGTTTCGACATATCAATGAGCTCTGCAGCTTTCCGAATTCCACGAACAGCCGCTTCCATAACCGGAATCGGTTCACCAACAATAGTAACTACGGTACGATTAGTTGCCTGTCCTGGATCGACATCTAACAAAGTAATTTCATCAACAGATTCAATTGCATTCGTAATCTGCTTTATTATCGACATATCGCGTCCTTCACTAAAATTAGGTACACATTCAATCAGTTGTCTCATGAATTTAAAATTTTAATTTGCGGCAAAGTTAGCAATAATTTTCAGCGTTTTTATACCGAACCAAAGACCTTTTTCAATATTTCTGTCACCCGTTTTGCCGGATCTTTACGGATTTGTTTTTCTTCATTTTCAATCAGGAAAAATAAACCGTCAATGGTCTTTTTTGTGACATAATCATTCAAATCCGGATTGACTTCAGGATCACCAGAAATAATTCTGGCTTTATTATAAACTTTAATAATTGGCTCCCAATGTTTTGTAAGCTTCACTTCAGAAGTAACCGACTCAACTTTAGGATAACAAATCTGAACTAATTCATCATATGTTTTCCGTTTAAAATATTCAGTCGCAGCATTTTCCTCGCCACGCAAAATTCCACGTGCATCAGAAAATGTCATTTCTGTCAAAGCTTTCATAAAAACCGGCTTAACTTCAGCAGCAGCTTTTTCAGCAGCACGATTCAATGTCTCCTCGAATTTGTTAACCTGCCCATCCAAATGGAAATTAAGCGCAACCTCACGAACTTTGTAAGCTTCAACAGGGAATTTTACAAAAATCTCATCGTTTTTATAAAAACCATCCGTCACTGATGCCTGATTTACAGCATTGTTTAAGCCAATACGCAAAGCATCAGTTAAACCTTCACGGATCTCAACATCAGTTAACTGTGCCGATTGCGAAGGTAAGTTCGTCTCCAATTGCTGCAAAACCTCACAGGAATAAAAACTAATACTGAATAAAAAAATCAAGAAAAACCCGAAATAATGTGTAAATTTGATTCTCATGCTGTACTTTTTTGTTAGTTTATATGCGTGGATAAAAATACAAGAAAATACGAAGTTATGAAATTATCTTTGATTTTTCACCTTTTTATATGTGCAAGCCTATTTAACGGGCTCTACGGTCAAACCGATTGGAAATTATCCAAACAAGATGAGGACATTTCCGTGTATTTCAGAATGCTAAGCGAAAAACAGTTTGAAATCCGTGTAATTACATCATTCAGCACCAAAGCTAAAGAATTAACAGATATTATTTATGACGCTGAGGGCTATCCTAAATGGGTGTATCGATGCCAATCAGCAAGAATTGAAACAAGAAATGACAAATCATTAACAATCTCTATATTAGATGTCCCATGGCCATTTAGAGACAGGGAAATTGTTAATTTAATGCATCCCCAAAAACAGATTGATGAGCACACAATTCTCATTCAATCAAATGCAAAACCCTATGCAATCCCAACAAATCCTGACTACATTAGATTGGATTATTCAGAAGTAACCTGGCTAATCAAAACAACAGCACCAAATCGCATCGAGGTTGATTATAAATTATCTTTAAAGATAGACCAAGAAGCACCTGAATTTATCATTAAAATGATTAGCACAAACGGACCCTACGAAAGCTTCAAAAATCTGAAACAAAAAATAGCAAATTGATTATTTTACCCAAAAAGTTAAAAAAACATCCTTACGCTTCATTTCGTTTCGACCTGGAGGACAGCGAAATAACACTTGTTGTCGGGAAGATTGCTTCGCCACCTCTCCAACCATACCCTTAATTAACCCGCATTATTCACCACGTTTAACACAAACAACCTACAACTTACTCACAACTATATAAATATCACTTTTTCTCTTAGATAATTTAACACCTAAAATTGGGTGTCGCTTGCAATTATCTTTGCATATCTGCTTCGCTGCAAAAAACTTGAATCTCTAAACATTCACCAGACTCTATTGAATTTAAAAAATAAACGTATAACCACTAAATCGCCCAATATATTTTTTATAATTACTTAAGCATCCCTTCACCATATAAAGTTCTTTTATATAATATATTATGCGACCTCGATCGTTATTTATAATAATTATAAATTTACTATAAGTAAGCAACAAAAGAACCTACCGATATAAGTAACTAAGGCAAAGTTAATAAAAATAAGATTTCGTAATGTCAATATTTATTTATTTCCAATTTTTTTACCTTTTATTATACTTTTAACACATAACAATAGACTTCAAGCGCACATAAATCCACCTAATTGATTAAACGCTGTGCTTATTGGCAACTTTATGTTCAATTTGACCGTATAATTTAATGAACGCCGAAATGCTAACTGTCATGAAAAACTTAACTACATCAATTCTACTCTTTCTCCTTGCGCCCTCGCTGGTTATAGCTCAGCAAATCAATGTAAGGGATTACACATCAAACAATCCTGAATCTGCGATTATTCTTCAGATTGAAGAATACACAAACTTCAATCAGTTTTTTTTAAACATCGACGACAATTTTGAAATTGAAGAACAAAAATCATTGCGCGCATATTACAATCAAAACCATTATTTTCGATTCACTATGCCAGAAAATAATGATATTGATATCTTTTTAGATTACAAGGAAGATGTAATATCCGGAATGGCAGCATATACTTTAGGTGACGCAGGAAACTATATTTTTCATGACTTACAATATATCACAACAACACCAGGATAGTTCACAATAAAAAACAACGATCAATTAGGGGGAAATGGAATAATAATTCGCTTATGGTTTTCTGAAGCACTAACAAATGAATCATTCATTAAACTTGCAATCCGGGACAGAGAGCCAATTATTCAACCAAAAAACATCAATGTTAGCAGCTCAACATACACACCAACAGAACTTGTACAAGATATTTTAGTGACAGGTTGCTTAGAAGCCTTTAATATAACTTACGATGGAGACCCCATCAGCATTGGATATTTCAATGGATCCATCGGAAGCACCGGGTTTAATGAAGGGATCGTTCTCACCTCCGGCAGTGCTGCTTCAGCTGAAGGACCAAACAATAGTGGAAGCACCGGCTTCAATTCGTCTGGCGGCTCTGATATAGATCTGCAGGCATTAATTCCAGGTTACACTATCAATGATGCAGCAATTCTGGAATTTGATTTTATCCCTGCCAGTGATTCCTTACAATTTGATTTCATTTTTGGCTCTGATGAATATCCTGAGTGGGTCGCTTCAGATTATAATGATGTATTCAGATTTTCCCTTTCCGGCCCAGGAATCACAGGACCATACTCAAACAATTCCATAAACATTGCACTAATTCCGGGAACTGCTATGCCGGTTACTATAGATAATATTAATGCGGGCACAAATGCAGCCTATTATATTTCCGATTCATATGGTGGCGACATGGAATATGATGGAGCAACAATTCCAATCACCGCAAAAGCAACTGTACAAGCTTGTGAAACATACCATATTAAAATAGCAATTGGCGATGCAGGAGACAGTTCATATGATTCAGGCGTTTTTCTCAACGCCAAAAGTTTCATCTCCGGTGCTGATTTTATCATCGATTTATTTAACCCATGGTATCAGACAAGTGACACTTATGAAGGCTGCCAAAATTACGCTGTATTTTCACGCGTTGACTCTACCGACACAAACCAAGACATCAACATTGGACTATCAATTGCCGGAACTGCAACTATGGGAACTGACTATTCAAATATCCCGGATACAGTCACAATTCCCGCCGGGCAGATTTCAGACACCCTAATAATTAACACTTATATTGATGGTATTACAGAAGGAAATGAATTTTTAATTTTCACTTACACAAATGGGTGTCCTTGCACGCCTGTTACTAGCCATGATACAATTTGGATTCGTGATGAAATTGATGCACAAATCAATTTAACAAACAGCGGCCCAATATGTGAAGGGGATACAGCTAGTCTGAGTATTAGCTTCAATCCTTCTTTAGACCTATCACTAATCGACTGGACATGGCAATTCAATGGATCAACTCAACAATCCGTTGAAGTTTCTCCAAACACATCAACAACTTACACTTTAGAAGTTAACTATCCATGTATTACAGAATATTACACAACAGATTTAGTTGTACATGAAAATGTCGATGCAACAATTAACCCCGTTGCTGACTTGTGTGAAAATGAACCAGCTATCACCTTAACAGCAACAGATGCAGGTGGAACATGGTCAGGAAATGGCGTTACTGGAAACACATTTAACCCTGCAATTGCCGGACTTGGCGATCATCTTGTCACTTACATTATTTCAAATGCAAATTGTTCTGACACAGCAACAATCACAATTCATGTTGATGAAGTTTTAGACCCAACCATCGATCCAATTGAAATTCAATGCCGTACAGACGATGCATTCTTATTAACAGCAGCAACTCCGGGTGGAATTTGGACTGGCCCGGGTGTTGTAGGCGGCCAAAATTTAAACCCAACAAGTGCCGGAGTTGGCATCCACACAATATATTACACCTTGATCAATGGCGCATGTACTTCTGTGGACAGTACTGAGATTGAAATTGTTAATGATGTTGATGCAACAATCCATAATGTTCCGAATTTATGTGTAATTGATGCACCAATCGATCTGGAAGCAAACTGGCATACAGGAGTATGGTCAGGAACAGGAATTACTGATGCAGCGCTTGGAATTTTTGATCCCGCTATTGCTGGACTAGGAGATCATGAAATCGAATTTCAGGTCGGAACCGGTGGAACCTGCTCAGATGTAGATACAATAATGATTCATGTTAATGCCATGCCTGATGCGAGCATAACAGCACCCGGACCATTCTGTTTTCCCGGTGACCTTGTAACACTTACCGCCAACACGGCTGGAGGAACTTGGTCAGGAACAGGAATTTCAGACCCCGCCAATGGCATTTTCAACCCTTCCCTAACCGGAGTAGGAACAACTCAAGTTATTTATACCGTTGGATCAGGTGCATGTTTTGATTCTGACACAATTGATATTATTGTTAATCCTGCTCCAACAGTGGATCTCGGTACTGATCAAGCGCATTGCGATTATGATGTGCCGATTGCTTTGGATGCCGGTGCTGGATTTTCTTACAACTGGGCAACAGGAGAAACTTCACAAATTATTAATCCTGCAACAACAGGAAATTACTCTGTCGTAATTACCGATGCAAACGGATGTACTGCAACTGACAATATGGATTTAATTGTTAATCCTGCTCCAACTGTTGATCTCGGTACTGATATTTCGAGTTGCGAATATAATTTCCCGTTAACAGCGAACGGTCCTGCAAGCATGACATCTTACTCAAGGTCAACCGGGGAAAGCACACAATCAATTGAAATTATAAATGCAGGGAACTATAGTTTGCTTGTGACAAACTCACATGGTTGTACAGCAAGCAGCTCAATTAATTACAATAAATTTTATGCACCCCTTGTAGAATTAGGCGCAAATATTCATGTCTGTGAAAATGAAAGTCCTGTCATTATCAATGCTGGTGATGGATCTGCTTATAGTTGGAACACAGGGGAAGAAGGTCAAATCATTGCAGTAAGCAGCACTGGTGAGTATACAGTTGTTACAACCGACCAACATGGGTGCACAGGATCAGACAACATTTTTGTGGAATTAGACCCAATGCCGGAGCCAGGAGTTCACAGTGTTCCTGACCAATGTATTAATGGTTCAGAAATCGCTTTAAGTTCAGATTACCCCGGAGGAATATGGTCAGGACAAGGGATTACAGATCCAACGAGCGGATTGTTTTCACCAAGTATAACTGGTATAGGCGAAGCGACGGTAACATATGCATATTCTGTTGGTATGTGCAATGCAACTGAGCAAGTAAGCATCATTGTTCGTAATTTGCCTCCAATCAGCATTATGGAAACTACCAGACCAACATGTCATGGTTATTCAAACGGACAAATAGAGATTTCGAGCCCCGGCACTAACAATCCACAGTTTATATGGCCGAATTGGGGAAGTGGCTCAATATTAAGCGGCATTCCCACAGGCACATATACCATATTAGTTGAAGATGATTATGGTTGTGTGAATACAATGGATATTTATTTAAGTGAACCATCTCCATTAGAAAGTGTTATAACAAAATCCGATGTTTCCTGTCCTGCAGCATCAGATGGTTCAGCATCTGTTTTAGCGGGTGGAGGAACAGCACCATACAAATATCGATGGAATACTGGAGCAACCGATGCCGCAATTTACAATCTTTGTGGAGGCATCTATACAGTAATTGTTGAAGATTATAATGAATGTGAAATTTCAAAATCTGCGGATATTTACGAACCACCAGCAATCAATTTCAATACAAATGTAACACCTGTTGAATGTGGAACATCACATGGTGCGATTAATGTAATTGCTACTGGAGGACATGATGGATTCGCTTATCAATGGGATCAAACTGAGCTCAATGGAACTTCATTAACCGATTTATCAGCAGGAGCTTATATACTGACAGCTACAGACGACCATGGATGTACCGCTCAAACTAGTATTATTGTCCCAGCGATTGGCAATATTGATGTTATCATCAATGAACTAAACCCGGTTACTTGTTATGGATACAATTCTGGACAATTGGAAGCGCTTGTCACAAGCAGTGGTGGATCATTTGATTATCAATGGAATAATGGTGCACATAGTCAGATAACATCAAGTCTGTATTCAGGAAATTATCAGGTAACTATTAATGATAACTACGGATGCTCAGGAATAGCCTCACATTTCTTAAGCAGCCCGGATGAAATACTTGTCAGTTTTTCAACCAATCCGGTTACATGTCACGGAGATGGAAATGGAATCACGATTGCTCATGCTAGCGGAGGAAATGCACCATACAATTATCAGTGGAATAACGAACAATTAGGTGATAGCTTAATTAACATTTCAGGAGGAATTTATTACCTTAGCGTTTCAGACATGAATAATTGCAGTGCAACAGCACACACTTATGTTCACGAACCCTCATCACCATTGAGTGCAAATCTCTTAATGAGAGATATTACATGTTATGGATTTAATGATGGGAAAGCCATTGTTGAAGGTTATGGTGGAACATCGCCATATGCGTATGAATGGTCAACGAGCGGACTAAGCTCAAACAATCAGGAGATAACCAATTTAAGAGAAGGGTTTTACCAACTTGAAATTACTGACAATAACGGTTGCTTATTTGATACAATGATTAACATAACAGAACCCGTTCCTATGTTTGTTGATTACACTTATGAATCTCCGAGCTGCATAGGAAATGACGATGGATATATTGAGTTTGAAGTTATTGGTGGAGTTGAACCATACAGTTTTCAGGCAGATATTGCGACACAAAACCTACCCTATTTCCATGGATTATACGAGGGCACTTATCATTTTACCATTACAGATGGAAATGGATGTAAAAATCAACTGGATAAAATCACCTTGATTGATAATCCTGAGGAATGCATACGAATTCCCGATGCATTTACTCCAAATAGCGATGGAACAAATGATACTTGGATAATAGAAAATCTGGGAATGTTCCCGAATGCGATTGTACAGGTGTTTAACCGTTGGGGACAAGAAGTATATTTCGGATATGCCAACAGTGAACCCTGGGATGGAACTTTTGATGGCAATCATTTACCAACAGGATCCTATATTTACATTGTGGATTTACACAATCAATCCAAACCAAATTCCGGAACAGTAACCATAGTACATTAAGGGGACTTCTAATAACTCTTTCGCATCAAGATTTTCAGCGTTTTTCATAGACATTGAAATTTTTTGAAGCACTATATGAGAAACGCTGAATACCCTACGGGAACAAATCAATTAAAACGCTTTAGTAAATACAATATCTTCTATGGCTTTTCGAGTTCTCGGTTGATTTTCCATTTTCTGAAAATCCTCAGGCAAAACAGATATATCACCTTTATAACCAACGGCAATCATTGAAACCGTTTCAAATTCATCCGGCAAATTAATATTTTTTGCGACTTTCTCATTATCGAAACCACCCATTTGGTGCATGAACAGCCCCATTTCGGTCGCCTGGTTCATCATATTACCAACTGCAAGGCCCACATCATGCCAATTGTGTGCATAAGCTTGTTTATTATGCTCATAAGTTTTTCTCGCAACTGTAAGGATTAACATCGGGGCGTTTTTCACCCAAATTTGATTAAACTCGCCCAAAGCATCAAAAAGCTTATCCCATAATTCTGAATTTTCTTTTGTAGCATAGATAAAACGCCATGGTTGCCCATTATATGAAGATGGAGCCCATCTTGCAGCTTCATATAATGCTTCAATTTTCTCCGGTTCAACATCACGTGAATCAAAAGCACGCGGACTGTATCTTTCCTTTATTGATTTTAATAATTCCATAATTTATATTTTTTA
>CAYOUD010000042.1:0-16953 GCA_964407055.1 uncultured Bacteroidales bacterium
AGTATATTGACATATGCAAATACGCTTAATTTTGCGATGAATAATGCAGGTTAAATATCTTCAACATATTGCACTTCAAAATACCCATTTTGCAATTCAATGGTTTCTTCATCATTATCAACATTAAAGAAGAAAGTGCCCCGTATGATATTTGATTCGGTGTCATGTTCTGCAATTGTACATGAACCAGCGGTTGCTGGCATGGGACTTAATGATGACTGGTAGTTGGCCATGATAGGACCATTAATCGGGTCAATATTAAAAATTCCTGTTGATTGTTCTTCTGGGATAAATAATGTGATACTTTGGAACGAATCGCTGCGAGTTCCTTTAATTTCAATTATACCATCGCTAAGTACTGAAACCACACTAGTTGCGACAAAGTCAGTGCCGTCAATGATAGAGGTTAGCATGTTGTTAACCTGCGTTGTATCAATGGTGTTAATGTATTTGTAAGGGATTTTTGTGAATTCACCGTTTGTTACTGTTTTATTACCGGCATCACTTTCTTTATAAGCTCTAAAATTAAAATTTCCGGAAATTGTTCGGTCATCTTCGTTGATGGAAGTGATTCTGACTTGTCCTGAACCTCCGTCGTTATAGCTAGTGGAATAAATTGTTGCATATGCACTGGTGTTGGGAATGAGTTTTCCTTCATGCATGTTCGCAGCATTTAGTGTGTAAACGCCTTTCTCCCCAGCAAATACAGTGAGTTGTATGGTTTGTCCTTCTGCTGAAGTTCCATAAACAATAATTTGATTTTCAGAAACTCTTGCATTTGGCTCGGGACAACGCCAGGTAGATCCATCAACCAATGCAGTCATAAGTGGACGATTAACATTGGTATTGTCATCTTCACATGAACTAAGTCCGAACATAATGCCACCGAATATCAGTGCTGTTATTAATGTTTTAATTTTCATATTTATTAGTTTATCAATATGCAAATCTACTAAAAATAAGACTGAATTTTACCGTAATAGGTTGCCTAAAAACTATAATTTTACGTTTATTCATTAATAATTTGCTCGAGTGCATCGTCTATTTGGTCATATTTATATTTAAACCCGGCTTGTAAAAGTTGTTTAGGGATAACAATTGGATTGTTAATAACTGTCATTATACCTTGTCCAAATAATATTTTTAAAGCAAAGATAGGAATTGTAAACCTGGCTTTTTTATTTAGTTTGTTTGCTAAGGCATGAGTGAATTCTTCATTTGTTATAATGTTTGGTGCGACAAGGTTGTAAACACCCTGATAATCTTCATTGCTTACTGCTTTATCATAAAACTGAATTAGGTCGAGAATGTGAATAAAGGGCATGGCATATTCTCCATGTCCAATTTTGCCGCCAAAACCAAGATTAAAAATAGGCAGTAATTGTTTTATTAATCCACCTTCCCTGCCAAGAATAACGCCTAGTCTGGTAATGATTATTCTGGTATGTTCCTGATTAATTTGGAGCATTGGAGCTTCCCATGCCAGACAAATGTCTCCTAGGAAATTCGTTGCATAGTCCTCGCTGCTTTCATCATGATAGTGAATGTTGTTGTAAATTCCTATTGCTGAGGTGCTTATGAATGTTGATGGTGGCTTGTCCATTTTATTGATGACTTCAACTATGTTTTGAGTTGTTATAGCACGACTCTCGTAAATTTTACGTTTGTTTTTGGCGGTCCAGCGTTTGGCAATCGGGTAACCGGCAAGATGTATAATCACATCCACGCCCTGAAGTTGCTTCAGAATCGCATTTTTGTCGTAAAGAAAATCGCGTGGTACACTAATTACCTTCATTCCTTTTTTGATAAAATGTGTTTTTATCCTTCGCCCAATAAATCCAGTTGCGCCTGTAATTCCAATAATCATTGTCCAACCTCTTTGGTCAAAAATAGTTTAAGCCTATTTTGACTGTTAATTTTATAAATTTTCCCCTCTTTGCATACGGAAATTTTTCCCGTTTGTTCCGAAATTATGATAACAATTGTGTCTGTATTTTCTGTCATGCCAATTGCGGCACGGTGTCTTAGTCCTAAATCTTTTGATATATTAGGGTTGCTTGATACTGGAAGCACACATCCCGCAGCCTTAATTTTATCATTTACAATAATGATAGCACCATCATGAAGCGGTGAATTTTTGTAAAATATATTAGCGATTAATCGTTCTGAAATATCCGCATTAATAACCTCCCCTGTGGCAATGTAGGTTTTTAACTCAGAACTTCTGCTGATAACAATTAAGCCCCCTTCATAATTATTCGCCAGGCTTTCTGTGGCATCCGAAATTTTATCAATTTCGGTTAAGCTAACCGCTGATGAAGGCTTGAAAAACTTAAGAAAAGGGATATGCTGGTTGATGAAATTCCGATTTCCCAACATCAACAAAAAACGTCGAATTTCTTGTTGGAATACGATGAGTAATGCAATAACACCAACCCCGATAAACTGACCTAATATCGACCCCAATAAGGCCATATTCATAGCTTTGACTAGCAACCAAAATAAATAAATTGAAAAAACCCCAATGAAGATACGGATTGCAACAGTTCCACGAATCAACATATAAAGCTGATACAGCAGAAAAGCCACTAGAAAGATATCCAAGATATCTAAAAATCGTACTGTGATAAATCCTGTTAACATAATTAGTGCGAAGTTAAGAAAAAGCTTTTAGAAATCAAGTTACCAATCCGGATTCACTTGGGATTTCGTGAATTCCGTCAATGCAACGGCTTCTTTGGCGGCTTGAACGTCATGAACACGCAAAATCCGGCAGCCTTTGGTTAGTGCAAGACAATTTAGTGCCGTTGTCCCATTTAAACTTTCTGTCGAAGCGATGTTGAGCTGTTTGTAAATCATGCCCTTTCTGGAAAATCCACACAAAATCGGGCGATCAAAAACTTGAAAACGATCGAGATAATTCAGTATCATGTAGTTTGCATCAACGGTTTTCCCAAAACCGAATCCTGGGTCTATAATAATGTCTTTTGCCCCTGCTTGTTGAAATTCGTAGAGTTTGCGATGGAAAAATGTCATGACTTCTTCAAGGACATTTTTGTCCAATGCTGCCAATTGCATAGTTTTGGGCTTGGAGGGTATGTGCATTAAAACGTAAGGACGCTTTATATCTGCTATTAAATTTGGCATTTCAGGATCAAAATCTCCGCCCGAAATGTCATTAATCATCCCAACATTAAAGTTTTCAACGGATTTTCTTGCTATTTCAGTACGATAAGTATCTATGCTTATCGGAATATTTGTGTCAATTTCACGAATGTAATTCAGTCCTTTTTTTAAACGATCCCACTCTTCGATAGCCGGTATCTCATCTGATCCGGGACGGGATGACATGCCTCCAACATCAATAATATCAACACCTTCGCCTATCATTTGGTGAACTCGTGATTTGATTTCGGACTCAGTGAAATATTTTCCACCGTCGTAAAATGAATCAGGTGTGAGATTTAGAATCCCCATAATTAATGCCTTATCCAATGTGAAAATTTTCCCGTTAATGTTGATACTATGGTTTTGTCTAAACATTTTTTTTCATCATCTTTGTTGAAAGCAAAATTAATATAATTCTGATTCATATGAAATTCTTGGTTATTGAAGGGCTCGACGGTTCTGGGAAGTCAACCCAGGTTGAAATGTTACGACAATATCTGGAGAAAGAAAATATTGCCTGTAAATATTTACATTTTCCACGAACGGTTTCTCCGGTTTACGGGAACTTAATTGCACGTTTTCTTCGAGGTGATCTTGGGAAAATTGATGAGGTGCATCCTTACCTGGTTGCCCTCTTATTTGCAGGGGATCGCCATGATGCCGCCAAAACCATTGAATCTTGGAAAGCTGATGAAATGCTGGTTTTGGTTGATCGATATGTGTATTCAAATATTGCATATCAATGTGCAAAACTTGATTCTGAAAAAGAGCAGTTGGAATTAATGCAGTGGATATTGTACACTGAATACAAATATTTTAACATCCCGAAGCCTGATATTAATCTTTTCCTGAAAGTTCCGCTGGATTTTGTAGAAGCCAGGCTAGCATCGCAGCGACAGGGAGATGATAGATCGTATTTGCAGGGGAAAGGGGATATTCATGAAACTGATATGCATTTTCAGGAAAAGGTGCGTGCCGTTTATGAACTCGCAATGAACTCCCATAAGGATATTACCGCGGTCGATTGTGCAAATGAATTCGGTGAAATGGCAACCGCAGATGAAATTTTTTTACGAATAAAAGCAGTTTTGATAAAAAATGAGATTCTTAAATAATATTGAGATATATCATGAAGTTATTAATAAGCAATTTATAAATTTGAAGCAAAAATAGGATAGTTATGAAGTGGATAAGTAATTCTTTTCGGATTGTTATAGGGATTATATTTGTGTTCTCAGGATTTGTGAAAGTTGTTGATCCGCTTGGGGTACAATATAAATTTGTGGACTATTTCTTGGCGATGGGAATCGATTTTTTGCAGCCTATGGCTTTAACTTTTGGCTTGCTTATGTCCATGGCCGAGTTGATGATTGGAATCTCCTTGCTTTTTAATTTGAAACCAAAGCTTGGTGCCTGGGGAACTCTCCTGTTTATGGCTGTGTTTTTGCCGCTGACTTTATGGGTTGCAATTGCAAATCCGGTCCATGATTGCGGTTGCTTTGGCGATGCTCTCGTGATTTCCAACTGGGCGACTTTCTGGAAAAATGTGGTCATTATGTTTATGACAATTATCGTGTTTTTGCAGCGGAGAAAATTCAAGCCGACTTTGCCGTCATCCGTGCAGTGGCTTAGTTTAATTGTGGTTGCAGGTTTTTCTGTCTGGATAGGCGTGTATTCAATTAAACATTTGCCGGTACTTGATTTTAGACCGTATCGCGTTGGTGAAAATATCCGTGAAGGAATGGAAGTGCCAGAATCAGAAAAAGATAATATTTCGGAATATGATATTACCTTAATTTATGAAAATATAGAAACCGGTGAAACCCGTGAATTCAATGTGGACGAAATTCCAGATGAGGATGTTTGGGAATGGAAAGAAACCAAAAATAAGCTGATAAAAGAGGGCTATGTTCCGCCAATTCACGATTTCAGTATCACCACTGTGCCGCTTAGCATCGAAACGGAAGCTGTACATGAAGTCATTGACCCTGCAAGTTTGTATGAGGTGAAATTTGTATTTGAAATTGCTGGTAATAGCCAAGAATTCTTTATTGATGAACTGCCGAATGAAAACTGGACATTCGTTGAATTACACAGTGATAAGCACATTCTTGCTGAGAATATCGGGCTGATCTATGAAAAAGAAGGCGAATCCTCTGAATTTACTTTGTTTGATTTGCCCAACGAAACTTGGATGTTTATTGATGCAATTTATTACAACGAGAATCCAAATGTTGCTGAGCCCGAAAATGAACCTTATCCTGAAGAAATAACTGATATTGTGCTCACTGACGAAGGCTATACATTCTTCTTGGTTGCTTTTGATCTGAAAAAAACATCCTTGAAAAACAAAAATAAAATTAATGCGATGCATGATTATGCCGTGGCAAATGACATGAAATTCTATTGCCTCACTGCATCTACCGAAGCGGATATGCTTGAATATATCGGAAAAACTGATGCATCGTATGATTTTCTCAACACAGATCCAATTACCTTAAAAACCATTGTGCGTTCAAATCCCGGACTGGTTCTAATTAAACATGGTTCCATTTTGGATAAATGGCATGTTAATGATATCCCAAGTATTGAATCAATCAATGGACAACTTATGGCGCAATCGATTGAAAAGCAAGTTGTAAGAGGAAATAAATACTATGTGCTAACCATGATTTTGGCACTACTCTTTGGATTTACCGCATTATTTTTATTAATACAATACTTGTTACGTAAACGCATAATAGTAGATAGAGACACATGGAACTAAAACCGAAAATATTAGCAGGAAATTGGAAGATGAACACTGACCTTCATGAAGGGATGAGCTTGGCATCTTCACTCAATCAATGGATTAATGGCTGTGCAGCCGATCCCCATGTGAGCATTATTGTTGGGGTTCCTTTTACTCACCTGACTGAAATTGTTGGAATCATGGATTACAGACGAATTTCTGTTGCAGCTCAGAATTGCGCCGCTTATGAACAAGGGGCATACACCGGCGAGGTATCTGCTGCAATGATAAAATCTACGGGTGCGCATTATTGCATTATTGGACATAGTGAACGCCGACATATTTTTAAGGAGCAATTCAATGATTTAAAAGCAAAAGTCGATTTGTGTTTAAAGCATGCTCTACGCCCCATTTTTTGCTGTGGGGAAACCCTTGAAGATCGTAAAGCCGGAAAACAAAATGATGTGGTGAGGGAGCAACTTGAAGCTTCATTTTTACATATTGATTCCGAAGATTTAAAACGTTCAGTTATTGCTTATGAACCCGTTTGGGCAATAGGTACCGGCGAAACAGCAAGCCATGAACAGGCGCAAGAAATGCATGCGTTTATTCGCAAGCTTGTGACAGAAAAATATAAAAATCTGGATGCGAAGACAATTCCGATATTGTATGGTGGAAGTATGAAGCCTGAAAATGCTGAGGTTTTACTTAAACAACCCGACATTAACGGCGGATTGGTTGGGGGAGCATCGCTTAAGGTTGAATCTTTTATTGATATTTTAAAAGCCTTTTAAACTTATACTAATTATGACCTACACCAAAATCCAAATTAAAACATCAACTTTGCCTGATTTTTTGCCTGATATTCTTATTGCTAAATTGGCTGAAATGGGAGTGGAAAGTTTTGAGGAACACGAAGAAAGTCTTTTTGCTTATGGCAAAACAAGCGAATTGTCTGTCGATGATGTTTCATTGTTTCTCACACAAATGATTATTCCCTTTGAAATGGAAGAAATCCCTGCCCAAAACTGGAATAAAAAGTGGGAGGAGAATTTTAAATATATTGAAGTAGATGACAACGTTTTAATCCATGCCGATTTTCATAAATTTGAAAAGGCCTATCCACATGTCATAAAAATTCATCCAAAAATGGCTTTTGGCACTGGACATCACCAAACCACCCGCTTAGTGATTCGGCATATGCTGAAAATGGATTTTAAAGCAAAAACTGTACTCGATTTTGGTACAGGAACAGCAGTGCTGGCTATCCTGGCAGAACAAATGGGGGCAAAGTCAGTCCTCGCTGTTGATTTGGATGAATGGGCTGTTAATAATGCAAATGAAAATATTCAAATCAATCAGTGTAAAACGATTCAGGTTAAACAAAGCAATGGTGATGATTTGAAAGCCGCAGAATTTTATGATATTATTCTGGCTAATGTGAATAAAAATGCCCTGCTCGACCGCAAAAATATCCTGATTAATGCATTGAAACCAAACGGAAAGCTTATCTTGTCAGGCTTATTGGAAGACGATTTGCCGGAAATCCGGAATGCATACCAAAATTCTGGTCTGAAATTTGAAACAGTCAATCAGGAAGATGAATGGATTGCTGTTAGATTTGTAGCCTCAGCAATATAAAAATGATAATATGATGCCAAAAAACTTTGCTTTCATCGCAATATCTGTTGTTTTTTTTCTAATCGCCGGAAAACTTTTTGCCCAAAAAGAATTTTCGGCTGAACATGAAGTATTCTTGCGGCAGTTTTCCCGTAGTTTTCGCGATGTGAAGTTGATTGAAAGGGATGGAAAAGCACTGACTGATGCTTTTGAGCTATTTTGGCAATCTGATACATTAAGCGTTGAAACTAAAGATGCATTTATCGAAAATGCGAACTTACTTGCATCTAAAGGTGGACTGTCTTACCCACATTATTATTTGATGGCGGAAAATATTATTTGGTTTCATCGCCGGGAAATGGATATCCAACGCTATGAGAATTGGCAAAAAGGCTTAATCGATTTGTTGACAGACAGAAGGCGACCTAATAAAAATTCAATAACCGATTATCAGATGATTGCAAATCAATTACTTAAAGATTCCATCATCATGTCATCTCCACGTGTTGAGTGGAAAGTTTCGCAATTACCATCCGACCTTGGTTATGCAAAGGGACGCCCTTATGTTTCCTTTTCAAATACAGATTTAGTTGCTACTCATAGCGATGATGAATTGCATGTTTTCGGAACTTCCGGTACTGTATATCCTATCGAAAATGAATGGAAAGGACAGTTTGGAAAAGTAACCTGGGAACGAGTAGCCTTATCACCAGATTCCGTTTATGCAGAACTTAATAATTATAGTATCGACTTGTCCAAGGCTGAGTTTGATGCCGATTCAGCCCGTTTTATCAATTTGAATTATTTTGATACACCTTTACTCGGACAGCTCGAAGATAAAGTAAGTAATTTGGACAATCCGGTAAAATCTTCCTATCCGAGATTTACAACCTATACCAAAAAATTTGAATTGACCGGAGTACTCGATGGCATAGATTATGAAGGTGGATTTTCCATGCGCGGACAGCGCTTTATTGGTGCGGGACAACGCGATGAAAAGGCCAAAATAACCATTGCCAAGAACGATACAGTGAAACTCGTCGCTCGTAGTGAGGCTTTCGTGATTGATCAAAATCAAATTTTTTCCGATAATACCGAAATTACAATCCATCTTAGTGGAGACTCCATTTATCATCCAAATCTGATTTTGCGCTATACTTTTGAAACAAAAATGCTCGATTTACAGCGAAACGGTGAAGGAATGTCCAAAGTGTATTTTTCAAATTCATATCATGCAATGCACATGGATTTTACTTGGTTGCAGTGGAATATTGAGAAATACAAAATTCACTTTGGGATGCTAAAATCCATGTCTGGGGTGAATGAAGCTTTTTTTGAATCGGAAGATTACTTTTCCGAAAACAGATACCGGCAAATCCAGGTACAAGATGAAATTCATCCGTTCAGACGACTTGAGGACTTTGTTGGGTTTTATGGTTCCCCTGAATTTACGGTAATGGACTTTGCTCAGTATATTGGATACTCTCCATTTCAGGTGAAGAAATTTTTACTCAGATTGGCATATATGGGCTTTTTGCACTATGATATCACCACGGAAATCGTGAAAATTCAGCCCGAAATGTATAAATACCTTGATGCCATGCGTCGGGTGATTGATTATGATGTCATTCAGTTTAATTCAACAACTCAGGGTACAACTCCAAATGCTAGTTTAAGCCTCTTAAATTATGATTTAGAGATTATTGGTGTTCCAACTGTGCACCTCTTAGATTCTCAGAATGTCGAAATTTATCCCATCGACCGTAAACTTATCATGAAAAAGAACCGCGATTTTGTGTTCACAGGTACCATGAAAGCATCGCAATTCTTTTTCTATGGGCATAATTTTCGGTTTAATTACGCTGATTTTATGGTGGAAATGCAACAGTGCGATTCCATGAAAATGATTGTTGAAACTGGACAAAATGCTCCGGACGGCGGAAAAATACTAAAGATTGTTCAGGCTACCATAGAAGATGTCAACGGTGATTATTACATTGATGAACCAAGTAATAAGTCAGGACGACATGACATGCTGCAATATCCGCGTTTTGTGTCGAAAAAAGAATCCTACGTGTATTATGATAAACCTGAAATTTTTGATGGGGTTTATAATAGACATCGGTTTTTCTTTAAAATTGAGCCCTATGAAATTGATAGCCTTCAGGGATATGCAAGAAAAAATTTAGCGTTTGATGGAACATTCTATTCTGCTGATATATTTCCTGACTTGCAGGAAGTTTTGATTGTCAGACCAGATTATTCGCTGGGTTTTCATCGGGTAACAGAGGATGATGGATTGCCTGTTTATCAAGGAAAAGGACAATATACAAGACATATAGATCTTAGTAATGAAGGACTGCGTGGTGCCGGACGTATTGAGTATTTGAATGCAACTGCGCTTGCTGATTCTGTGCTGTTTTTCCCCGATTCCTGCTTTGCGCATGCTAATACATTGGATCTGATTGCGCAAGCATCTCCGGTGGAGTATCCTCAAGTTAAAGGTGTGGATAATGAAATTGTTTGGTATCCCTATCGTGATCAATTTACTGCCAAAACAATATCGAAACAATTCGAAATGTTTGAGCAAGAATCCAATATGTCTGGAATGTTGACTTTAACTCTAACAAGACTTGAAGGAGAAGGGGTGATGGACATTGAACGTTCCAAATTATATTCTGATAAATTTACTTATAAACGCGAATATATTGATGCCGATACAGCCAGTTTCAAGTTGTTGACAGAGAATCAATTGGATATAGATTTCTCAACGGTGAATGTTAATGCGCATATCGATTTTCCCGAAAGGAAAGGTCATTTTAGGACTAATGGAGAAGGTTCTTATGTTACTTTCCCGAAAAACCAATACATCGGTTTTATGAAAGAGCTTGTTTGGCATATGGATGAGGAGTTTGTCGATATTAAGAGCGATGCTGAAACTGCAGAAAAATTGAAAAATAATGACGACATGTCAGATGAAACTTGGGAAGAATTATTCCTTGAAGGACCGAGATTTATTTCAGTGCATCCCGATCAGGATTCTTTAAGTTTTGTCGCTCCCAATGCAAAATATGATTTGAAAGACTATGTCATTACTGCTGAAGGTGTGAAGTTTTTACGCGTTGCCGATGCCACAATTTATACCGGAGACGGTATTGTCGTTGTTGAGAAAAAAGCCATTATGAGGCCATTACAGGATGCTGAGATTATTGCAAACACAACCAGTAGGTATCATAAAATTAAAGAAGCAACTATCAATATATATGGTCGTAAAACATACACCGCATACGGGAGTTATGATTATAAAGATAAGGCAGGGAGAATACAGACAATTCATTTTAATCGCATTGGTGTTGATGATACCGGTCAAACCTTTGCAGAAGGGGAGATTAGCGAAGCCGATCAGTTTAGTTTAAGTCCGAATTTTGGCTTCCAGGGCGATGTTGAACTCCTTGCCAGTCAGAAAGACCTGACTTTCGATGGTGGTGTTGCTATGAAACATGATTGTTCTCAATTGGATATTCGTTGGCTCAAATTCCGATCTGTCATTGATCCTGAGGAGGTGGCAATCCCCGTGGATTCTGTTCCGATGGGGTTGAACGGAAGTGAATTGGCTGCAGGTTTAATGATTTATCGTGATTCTGCCTATGCTGCGATGTATTCACCGAAAGAGCGACGCACCGATAAAACATTATTTACGGCTGATGGGTTTCTGGTTTTTGATGAGCAAGATATGTCCTATAAGGTTTCTAACCGCGATAAATTGCAAGAAAGCAGCTTGCCTGGAAATCTTTTAAGACTTGGGCGTGTGGATTGTATCATGAATGGACAAGGACGTTTTAATTTTAGCCAAGAATTCGGTCGATTTAAACCCAATCCAATCGGTGATTTTAAACACAATTTGGCAGATGATACAACTCGCATGGAGTTAGTAATGTTGATGGATTTCCATTTCAACAAAAAGGCGTTAAGGACTTTTGCAGCGGATATTAATAAGGCTCCCGGACTTACTGGAACTGATCTTGGAAGTGATATTTATGAATATGCAATTCTCGAATATCTTGGACAAGAAAATGCTGAAAAATGGTTTACTGAAATGAGCATGGGTAATATGGATAAAGCACCTAAGCAAATGGAAGATCTCTTTATCCTTAATGATGTAAACATGACATTCTACAAAGATAATTCATCGTACATTCATGAAGGACCGGTCGGAATTTCGTCTATGGGTGGAGTGCCGGTAAATCGTAATGTGTTTAGCTTTATTTCAGTCGAGAAAAACAGACGTGGAGATAGCTTTAATATGTATTTCGAGCTGGATTCTGAAACTTGGTATTATTTCCGCTTTACTGCCGGAAATATGGCTGCAATATCTTCAAATACCACCTTTAACGAAGAGATTTATGAGTCAAAACCAGGCGATAGAATGATTGATGCTAAGGGAAATATCCCATCTTATCGATATTCGTTGGGTTCAAAAACCTATTTAAAACGCTTCCTTAAAGAAATGAATGAAATGTTTGGCTATGATGAAGAGGACTAATCACATAAAAATTAGTTTTGCTTTGATGCTTAGCGCCTTGCTATGGGCATGTGTGCCTGTGCAAAATCTGCCAAGTCAGAACAATACAAATTATGTGAGCCTTTACGATCCGGCTAGCTCAAATTTACGTCCTGATGCCTGTTTTCGCCATATGTCAAAAGATAGCAGTTACCTGTTTTTTCGGGTGAATCCACAAAATATGATGTCGGTAACAAAAGCGGACGGATCCTTAAGCGATGATGCATATCTGATTTTGAAATATGCGGTTCGCGATGCTGAGACTAAAGAAATTGTCGATTCTGCAAGCTATCAATATGTCGTTTCTAAGAAAAAAAATAACGATTTTATTACGTATGTACCTGTGTATTTACCCGATGGAAAAGATTATTATGCGTCGGTACTTTTCGTTGATGAGATTAAGAAATCATGGAAACGTTTGTTGCTTAATGTTGATAAAAAGGACAATCAGGCTGCAGAATACTTTTTTCCTGAATACCTGTATCCTGTGCAGAAACCGGTTTTTAATTCCTTTATCCGTAAAAATACCGATATCAGAGTCAGTTCAGAGTATTTCCGAGCAAAGGAATTAATACTACTTGCTTTTGAGAATGACAGCAGTATGCCATTGCCCGCTTACTCTGGGCGAAATGTTCCCGATTTTGATCCGAAATTTCAGGTTGATACAGCTTTTAAATCCAACGACACCTTAAGTTTCGATGTCTCAGGATTTTATAAGTTGGTTGCTGATTCAACCAATATTACAGCCGGTTTTAACCTGTTGGTTGCCGATGAGCATTTTCCTTATATTCGCACTCCGGAGGCTATGCTGCCTCCCTTGCAATATATTATGAATACATCTCAATATCGCATCATTCAAAAATCGGATAGCTTAAAATATGCCATTGATGATTATTGGCTAAAACTTGGGGGCTCGGTGATAAAAGCAAGGGAACTTATCCGTATTTATTATAATCGCGTGCAACTGGCAAATTTGTTTTTTACGTCAACAAAAGAAGGTTGGAAAACCGATCGTGGAATGATATATGTCCTTTTTGGCGTACCAAAAAGTGTTTATAAAAGTTACAATCAGGAAGAGTGGGTTTATACGGAAAGTGATTTGAATGCCTCTCTGGCTTTTCGCTTTGAGCGAGATGAAAATGAATTAACTAATAATAAATTCCGTTTGATTCGGGATGAACGTTATAAACAAGCCTGGAATCAGGCAATTATGACCTGGCGAAATGGTCAGGCTTACTCAATTTATTAAGATTATGAAAGATACAATTTTTGGAATTCATGCCGTAATTGAGGCATTAAAAGCGAAACAACCAATTGATAAAATACAAATTAATCGAGAGTTAAAAGCCGATGTCACAGCCGAAATCAGAATGCTTGCGAGAGAACAGAATATCAATATTCAGGCAGTTCCTTTGGATAAAATTAATCGGATTACCCGTAAAAATCATCAGGGTGTAATTGCTTTAGTGTCGCCAATCGAGTTTTACAAAATTGAAGATTTGTTACCCGGTTTATTTGAACTTGGGAAAATACCATTTATTATGGTTTTGGATGGACTTACTGATGTGCGTAATTTTGGTGCCATTGTCAGAACCGCCGAATGTGTAGGGGTTGATGCCATTGTCATTCCTGATAAAGGCGCTGCTCGCGTTAATTCCGATGCAATGAAAACTTCCGGTGGTGCGTTGACACGTGTCCCGATTTGTAAGGTAGGGATTTTGTCCGGTGTTGTTAAATTCCTGCAAATGTCAGGATTGAAAGTTGTTGGTATTACAGAAAAAGCCGAAGAATCTGTCTTTGCATTGGATTTTCATGAGCCTGTGGTGCTGGTAATGGGCTCTGAAGAAACAGGAATTTCAAATCAAATTCTAAAACGAGCTGATCATCTTGCAAAAATCCCAATGAAAGGCAAAATTGCATCCCTGAATGTTTCTGTAGCTGCCGGAGTAGCTATGTATGAAGTTTTACGTCAAAGAATCCTGTGAGATTTATTAGAAATCCCCGATAGCTGGCAAGCATTAATTTACCTCAGCTTCGCATCATAATCTTTTTCAAAACTTCTAAGCAGTTTTTGCATAATCTTATCAATCTGCTTATCGTTCATGGTTTTTTCCTCATCCTGCAAGACAAAACTCATCGCGTAAGATTTTTTCCCTGCTTCAATTCCTTCTCCTTCGTAAACATCAAATAAATCCATGTGTTTTAAGTATTTGCGTTCTGCTTGTATGGCAGTTTGTTGCAAATCTTCAAAACGAATCGACTTATCCAATAATAAAGCTAAATCACGATGCACTGCAGGGAATTTTGCTAGCGGTTTGAATCGGTTATTCAACTTGTCTATGGCAGTTTTTAAAACATCAATACGAAATTCGGCATACCAGACTTCCTGTTCAATGTCATATTGCTTTCGTATTGCGTTGCTGGCAAGTCCGAAACGTACTAAACTTTGCTTTTTGAGTTTGTATTCCAATCCGAAATCAAAAAGTTTTGATTCTAGTGTTTCTAATTTCAGCGTGGCGATATCAATGCCGTATGTATCAAGTAAGGCACTCACTGTACTTTTTAAGTGGTAAAAGTCAGTTTTGCTCCCATTTTGTGCCCAGTTCGATGCTTGAAAATCTCCGCTTAACCAAATGCCGAGTCGTTTTTCTTCGAAATGATTATTTACCGGATGTTCATTATCCCGCTCACCTGCTTTGAAATATATTTTCCCGTATTCGTACAACTTCAGGTCGGATTGCTTATGATTGATATTGCGTGCAATAGATTCCAGCCCGCCAAAAAGTAATTCGCGACGCATAATGCTTAATTCTGAGCTTCCCGGATTTGCCAAATGCACGATGCTCTCTGGATTCACTTCATCTCCTAGCTTTTCATAATATGCAATATTGCTCAGCGAATTGCTCATGATTTCATGGAAAGCATGTGCGCTCAAAAAATCCGAACTGCTTTGCATCAGCCGCTCGTTAGAGTCTTCTTTAGCGATATTAATAGATGCATTTACTTTTTTTGCAACCGGAATGCGATTGTATCCGTATATGCGTAGAATTTCTTCTGCAATATCGGCAGGACGTTGTACATCGTTACGGTAGCGGGGAACTTTTAATGAAAGTTGTGCATCTGTTTCCGTTTCAATGTTAATGTCCAGCTTGCCGAGAATAAACTTGATGTCTTCTTTTGATATTTTATCACCAAGTAAAGTATTGATATAATCGTAGCGAATATCTACAGGGAAAGGCAATAATTTTTCTGGATACACATCCTGTATCTCAGAGCTGATAACACCACCGGCGATTTCTTTTATCAGCATTGCTGCTCGTTTTAGTGCATAAACGGTGATTTCAGGGTCAGCGCCGCGTTCATACCGGAATGAAGCATCGGTATTTAGTCCGTGGCGACGTGCTGTCTTACGTACGTGTACCGGGTCAAACCAAGCCGATTCAAGAAATACATGCGTCGTTCCCAATTTCACACCTGTGTTAATTCCGCCAAATACGCCGGCAATACACATGGGCTTTTCGCTGTTGCAAATCATTAAATCGTCCGCATGAAGCTCATACGCTAACTCATCAAGCGCAAGAAATTTCTCCCCTTGTTTACGCTTCTCTACAACAACAGTGTTTCCGGTTATCTTGTCGGCATCAAAGGCATGCATCGGATGTCCTGTTTCATGCAATACATAATTTGTGATGTCAACAATATTATTGATTGGTTTTAAACCAATTGCGCTCAGGCGATTTTGCAACCATTGTGGCGATGTTTCAACCTTAACGCCGCTAATTGTGCAGCTTGTGTAGCGCTTGCATGCTTCCGGGTTTTTAATTGTTACCGGAATCACCAAATCCTGATTATCCGCTTTAAACGCCGAAACATCGGGTCGTGTTACCTGCGTTGGAATAACATCAAAACTCAATCGTGCCGCTAAATCACGTGCCACACCCAAGTGCGATGCAGCATCAATGCGGTTCGGGGTTAAATCAATTTCTATGCTTAAATCCCGTTCAATGTTAAAATATTCAGATGCAGGCGTGCCCGCTTTAATTTCATCTGGCAATACCATAATCCCGGCATGTGAATTTCCCAATCCAATTTCGTCTTCTGCGCAAATCATACCATGTGAGGCTTCCCCGCGAAGTTTTGCTTTTTTTATGACAAGTGATTCTCCGTTCATGGTTAGTTTTGTGCCGATTGTTGCCACAACTACGGTTTGTCCTTTAGCCACATTTGGCGCACCGCAAACAATGGGTAATTCCTCGTCTGTACCCACATTAACACGGGTAATTTTTAGTTTGTTGGCATTCGGATGTTGCTCACAGACAGTTACTTTACCAATGACTATGCCTTCCATTCCTCCTGGTACCGATTCCCAGTTTTCCGTGCCGCCAACTTCCAGCCCAATGTCTGTTAAATGATGCAGCAAGTCTTCCCTTTCAATCGACAGGGGCATATAATCCATTAACCAATTCAACGAAATTTTCATTGTCTTTTATTTTATTCGTGTGCAAAACTAACAAAATTTATGCGCTATCAGATGGCTTCCCACGACTTCTTTTAGCTATGATTTTTTGTTTTTGGGCGCCAAACGGTCTTCGCCTGCTAGTTTGCACCCGAAAAAACCGCAATTGCAGCAATCAAAAGGCGTTTCCGCTGGTCACACTTTTTCTTGCGCAAGTGCATGGCTTTTTCCGGTACAAAGCTAATCCGGCTACGCCCTGGCGCAACCAGGTGCCAGGCGTCAGAAAGTAGGAGTAAGGTGTTACGATAAGCGATGGACTATGCCAAGGATACTGAAGCTCTGAGGCTGAAAAATAATGTGGCAGGCGGGCCATTTGTTATTTATTTTTTGAGATTTTCCCCAAAATTCCCTACATTG
>CAYOUD010000043.1:0-16946 GCA_964407055.1 uncultured Bacteroidales bacterium
TAAATGAACTGATCATAAAAAAAATAAATTTGTTTTTTAATCGTTTATGCTTTATATTTGTGGTCGAATGGTCGCGATAGCATCAAGGCCGCAACTTAATGCCAGAACCTTACGGTTTTGGCATTTTGTCGTTTAGTAGCTTCCGTCCTCTCGACTCAGAGCTTCGCTTTCCGACGCAAAATCAAACGCTTAGCGAAACCCTGAGGTGCTCAGTTCATCGCAAGCTCTCGTGCTCGAATTCCCCGTTCCAAGCGAATGACAATCGCGTTCCCCTTTTTTCCCATTGAATGACTTTTTCTTTTTCTTTTTCTTTTCCCTTTCAACTTTATGGACTTTCAAACTTTATGAACTTTCAACTTTATGGACTTTCTAACCCCGAAACGAGTTCGGGACTTCACGCTTATCAGCGTTTCAGCTTTCCAACTTTTCAAAAATATAATTTGTCAGATTTTCTACTGCGGTGTGGATATTCCATTTGGATTTATTTCGCTCTGATACTAGGTTTGAAATTGCTCTGATTTCCAGAAATGGAATTTTCATTTCATTAAAAATCATAAAAAGACCAGCTCCCTCCATGTTTTCAATTGCAGCAGTCGGAAATCCTTCAAGTTGCAGGTGGTTCATATTTACGGTGTTCGATGTTACCATTGGCAGAGTTGTGCTTTGCATCAGTTCCCGGTTGGGATTTTTGATTTTTCCGTTGTGGTATATTTCCGCCCATTCCGCATGATTGCAAAGCGATGTGAACTTCATTTCATCTTGTACACCGATATCGGCAAATTGTTCGCTTTCAACGCAGACAATTGTGCCGGCCGTGAGCTTTTCATCATAGCTTCCGGCAATTCCTGCCAATAGAATTTTGTCGTAAGTTTCTGATGTAAGCAGTCGCATGGTATTATACATTGCTGCTGGAAGACCGGGGCCACAAATGAGTAAATCCGTGGATTTTTCTTTGCTCCTGTATCCTCGCGAGCTGTATTGTTGCATACTTAATGCTGAAATCAGCAATTTCGCTTCTGTAATTGTCGGTATGATGATTAATTGGCGGTTCATAGCATCAAAAACATGATTAAAAATAAATTTGTTTACTTTGCATCAATAAAGTTAGTAAAATTATGGAATTTACGATAAATGATTCAGAAATTGGTGGATTTGTACGCACCGATTCATATGATGATAAAGTAACTCATGAATTGGCTAAGCATTATCATGAAATTATTAAACTTCTTGGAGAGGATGTAACACGGGAAGGACTTGAAAAAACGCCAATACGTGTAGCAAAAGCTATGCAGTTTTTAATGCAGGGATACAACATGAATCCAGCAGAGATTTTGAAATCTGCTAAGTTTAAGGAGGATTATCAGCAGATGGTAATTGTTAAAGATATTGATTTGTTTTCAATGTGCGAACATCATATGCTTCCTTTTATCGGGAAAGCGCATGTGGCATATATTCCAAATCATTACATTACCGGATTGAGCAAAATCGGACGTGTTGTTGATGCATATGCTCGGCGTATGCAAGTACAGGAGCGCTTAACCACTCAAATTAAAGATTGCATTCAGGATACATTGAAGCCGCTTGGAGTTGCTGTTGTAATTGAAGCTCGTCATTTGTGCATGCAGATGCGAGGTGTGCAAAAACAAAATTCTGTAACCACAACATCCGATTTTACCGGGGCATTTCTTAAAGATGCCACCCGCAAAGAATTTTTGCAGTTAATCGGTACAAAATTAATGTAAACAACCACAAAAAATAATCGAATGAAAGCATTTGTATTTCCAGGTCAGGGAGCACAATTCCCTGGAATGGGTAAGGATTTATACGACAATTACCCAGAGGCGAAAGAGAAATTTGAAAAAGCCAATGAAATTCTTGGATTCCGCATTACTGATATTATGTTTGAAGGAACTCCGGATGAATTGAAACAAACCAAAGTAACTCAGCCTGCAATCTTTTTGCATTCTGTAATTCGCGCTTTGGTTATGGGTGATGAGTTTGCACCGGATATGGTTGCAGGACACTCACTTGGGGAGTTTTCCGCTTTGGTTGCTAATAAAACCTTGAGTTTTGAAGATGCGCTTGTGCTGGTTTCAAAACGTGCATTGGCAATGCAGAAAGCATGCGAAGTTGAGGAGTCAACTATGGCAGCAATTATCGGACTTGACGATGCGGTTGTGGAAGCAAAATGTGCTGAAATTGATGATGTGGTGATTCCTGCAAACTATAACAGCCCCGGACAAGTAGTTATTTCAGGGTCAAAAGCCGGAATTGAAAAAGCCATGGAGGTCTTGAAAGAAGCCGGTGCTAAACGCGCATTGCCGCTTGCTGTTGGTGGAGCATTCCACTCTCCGTTTATGGAGCCTGCTCGTGAAGAGCTTGCAAAAGCAATTATGGAGACCTCATTTAATCAACCGATTTCTCCAATATACCAAAATGTGGACGGAAAAGCACATTCAAATCCGGATGAAATCAAAGAAAATCTAATCGCTCAGTTAACAAGCCCGGTTCGCTGGACTCAGATTATGACCAACATGATTGCTGACGGCGCTGCACATTTTACTGAAATTGGTCCCGGAAAAGTACTTGCTGGATTGATTAAAAAAGTGGATCGCAAAATGCCGGTTGAAAACTTCAGCTAAAATAATCAATACGAATATTATAAGACCATCTGCTCATTGAGTAGATGGTCTTTTGTAGATTTTTTGCTGTTTAAGAACATACAGATTTCCGCTCTGAGAGGCATATAATGTTTTACTTCGTTGTCATTTGACTGATTTTTTTCGATACAATAAAATTGATTAAAGCTGTGGCGGACTCCTTTATAAAAACTCGCCTTTTTCGTAACAAACCAACAATAATTATTATTTTTACGCAAAATGTAAGTATGCATTTATTTTATATTTTTATTGGTGGTGGTTTGGGCAGTTTGTCGCGATACGGAATGTCTCGTTTGGTACATAGTAACGGGATTATAAATCCTTTAGCGACCTTTTTCACGAATTTTTTAAGCGTGATTGTGTTGGGGCTTGTGTTATTCGGTTTGACAAAAACAAAACTGATGACGGACAATTTACATGCGCTCTTAATCGTTGGTTTTTGTGGCGGATTTAGCACCTTTTCAACCTTCAGTTACGAAGTGTTTGAATTGATGCGACAAGGAAATTATTGGATGGCCGGTTTGAATGTGTTTGTAAGTATATTGCTGACATTGGCAGTTTTGTTTGTGTTGGCAAAAACGATTTAATTATGAAACGATTTTTTGTTTTTTTTATAGCGATTTTTCTCGTGTTTCAGATTGAAGCACAAAATTATGATTTACCCTCATCGTATCCGAAACTGATTGTTGGAATTACAGTGAACCAACTGCGGTATGATGCCTTGTACAAATTGTGGGATCAGTTTGACGAGCAGGGTTTTAAAAAGTTGATTAATCAGGGAGCGTATTGCCGTAATGCAAAATTTGATTATCTGCTAACACAATCTGCGCCGGGTTATGCTACCATAGTTACCGGAGCGCAGCCTTCGGAACATGGAATTGTGGCTGATTTATGGTATGAGCCTTTGAATGTGAAAGCGGTGCATGCCGTGCAATCACGGAAATATAATCCGGTAGGGGTGAAGAACCGTAACAATGCATGCTCACCCGAACAATTAATGGCAACCACACTCAGTGATGAGTTGAAGTTGTATTTTCATAACCAAAGTAAAGTGTTTTCGGTGTCGATGGATCCCACGGCAGCGGTTTTAAGCGGCGGATTTAAAGCAGATGCAGCTTATTGGGTCGATGATGAAACCGGAAAATGGGTTAGCTCCTCGTACTACATGGATGAATTGCCCAAATGGGTGAAAACCTTCAATAAAAACGATTATCCGTCGGTTTATTTTGACAGAACATGGAATCCGATGGATTCTGTTTATCGATTCGCCTTGCCGGATACCAGCTCCTATGAATATGGTTACGATGCGGAGTTTAAAACATTTCCGTATTATTATCCTGAAATTTATAAAAAATTTGTCGGCAAAAAATTTATTAAAATGATTCCTGAGGGAAATACTATGACAACCGATTTTGCTGTGCATACCTTGATGGAAGAAAATCTGGGAGCAGATTTAATTACTGATGTATTGAATGTGAATTATTTTGCAACAGAACATATTGGTAAAAATTTTGGCCCAGATGCAATTGAAATGCACGATGCCCTGCTGCGCCTCGATAAAGAAATTGGACATCTTGTGCATGTGATTGAAAAACAAGTCGGTAAATCAAATGTCTTGTTTTATCTGGTTGGTAGCAGCGGTGTCAGTAATAATCCGGATTATTTACGCAGTGAAAAACTACCTGCCGGGAAATTCAGGCATCATTATGTGATGGCTTTGCTGAAATCTTATTTGAATGTGCTGTACGGAGAAGGTGATTGGATTAAAGATTATCACAACTTGCAGATTTATCTGAACCGTCCGCTAATTGAGGATGCGGATTTGAGTTTAGCTGAAATACAGGATAAGGTTGCACAATTTGTGTTGTCATCTAATGGCGTTGCCAGTGTGCTGACTGCCACTAATCTACAGAGAACGGAATATTCGAGTGGAATGTTTCGAAAAATGCAGAATTCTTTTCATCAGAAGCGCTCGGGGGATGTGATTATTGCTTTGAAGCCCGGTTGGATTCAGGATGTGAGCTATTCTGCAGATCATAACTCTGCATACAGTTATGACACACATGTTCCGTTAGTTTTTTATGGATGGAAAATACGGAAAACTCAGATTGGAACTCCTGTTAATCCGGCGGATATTGTGCCGTCAATTTGTAATTTAATGAACATTCCGCACCCCAGTAGCGTTAGTGGAATACCAATAGATGAGATATCACGTTAATTATTAAAGGATAAATTGTAACTTTATCATAAAATTTTGACTTATGAAACGATTCATTATTATTTGCTTATCAATGCTTTTTGCGCTTTCAGCAATGGCACAGGAGGAAAATGCTCAGATGGCTGAGGATACAACAAAAACAGCACAAGACAGCATTGTTCCATGGACAGGGAACATGGTGGGGCTAAATGTATATCCTGCCTTTGGAATGCTGGGTGGAAGTGTTCTTCCTGCATCAAAAATATTTTTTCAGTACCGACACATGTGGAAAAAAACAAATTTGCGTTTTAGTGTAAACTACATTAACTATTTTGAGGATAATGATCGCATGGATATTGTTGGAATTGAAGACAGTTTGATAACCTTCAGAGAGTTTTCCAATCTGTTTTACACACTTGATTTTAGAGTGGGTGTAGAGCATGCTTATCACATGGACAATTTTCGCTTTTATTACGGAATTGGGGCAATTGCCGGTTATCATTATTTTGGGAAAGAATATTACGTGTATGATAGGCCCTTTGAGGGATATCCGATACAGAATATTAATTCTCCTGTTGGATATCAGAAAGCTGGTTGGTATCGTGCCGATATGTTAAAAGTTGGGGCAGATATTACACTCGGTGTTGACATTCTTTTGTCTGAAAATGTCATAATGTCTGTGCAATATGCTCCGGAAATTGCATATTATTCCCGATTGGCAAGTGAAAGAGAGGACCCGGCAGCTATTTTTGTTGGTGATGTGGAAGACTATCTCGATTTTCGTGCGGATTTTATTGATGTGGTATTAAGCATAGGATTTTAATGGATAAAGCGTTTTCTGAATTCAAACATATAATTTTTGATTTGGGCAATGTGTTATTACCCATTGATTTTAATGCACCTGTAAAAGCCTTTAAGTCTATTGGTTTGACTGATTTTGATCGATTGTACGGAGAAATTCAACAGACTAATTTATTTAATTTACTTGAAACCGGAAAAATTCCTGAAGCCGACTTTTGCGACGAAATGCGACGAATATCCGGACTAAACTGGACTGACAAACAAATTGATGATGCATGGAGTACAATTATTTTAGATTTTAGAGCATCTACATTTGCAATGCTTGAACAACTTGCAGAATCACATGTGTTGTATTTGTTGAGCAATACGAATTCTATTCATTTTACCCACTATAATCAGCAAATTATTGACCGATTTCATCCGGGCGGATTAAATGCTTATTTCAAAAAAGCCTATTATTCACATGAACTTGGAATGCGTAAACCTGATTCGAATATTTTTGAAGCTGTTTTACAAGATGCAGCCTTAACGCCTCAAGATTGTTTGTTTATTGATGACAATGAAGCCAATATCATATCTGCAAAAGCACTGGGATTCAATGTACATCATCACAAACCGAAGGAAAAGATTGAAAACCTATTTTCTAGTTGATGATTTCAACTTTGAGGGTTCTTCCGGTTCCCTCAGGTTCCATTACAACCCGAACATAATTATCGGGAAGGAGCGACTCCACCTGTTCCGGCCACTCAATAAAAATCTTGTCGGCTGTATCCAGATATTCTAAAAATCCGATACGTATAATTTCTTCTGGCTTTTCAATCCGATAGAAATCGTAATGACAGATTTGATTCTGATTTTCCGTGTAATATTCATTCAATATTGCAAATGTCGGACTTGTCACCAAATCTTCAACTTTAAGTTGTTCGCATAGACTTTTGATGAAAGTCGTTTTGCCGGTTCCCATATCTGCATAAAAGGCAAAGACCTGAAATTTGCTAAAATCGTTTAAAAATTGAGTCGCAACTTCGGGGAGGTCCTCAATCGTATGCATATGATAGGTTTTCATTATGATTTTGGTGTGAGATGAACAATCGGAATAAGCATTTCTTCCAGTGAAATACCGCCATGCTGAAAACTGTCTTTATACATTTTCATGTATTGATTGTAATTATTCGGATACACGAAATAATCGTTTCCAGTGGAAAATACATAGGTTGAACTAATGTTTGATTTTGGAAGATAAGCTTTTTGCGGATCTTTGATTTCAAAAACCTCTTTTGGATTGTAATTCAGAGTTTTGCCTTGTTTGTATCGTAAGTTGGTTGTGGTTGCCCGCTCGCCCACAATGCGGATAGGATGTTGAACCCGAATGGAGCCGTGATCGCTCGTAATGATTACTTCTGCTCCGGTGTCAGCAATTTCAGCAAATAATTCTAAAAGTGGTGAATGCTGAAACCAGGATTTTGTCAGTGAGCGATATGCTGCTTCGTTTTCTGTTAAATCCTTAATCATTTTCATGTCGGTTCGTGCATGTGATAGCATATCCACGAAATTTACCACGATTGTATTCAAATCGTAATGCAGTAAACTATTTAATCGGGATTGGATTTTTTTTACGTACTGAATGTCATGCGCTTTTTCATAATGCACGGATTTTTCGTTGCCAAAAAATCGTTGTACCAATTTTTTTAGCATTTCTTCTTCGTGCAAATTCTTTCCGCCTTCTTCGTGGTCATTTTTCCAAAGCTCAGGATATATCTTGTTGATTTCGGAAGGCATGAGACCCGAGAAGATAGCATTTCTGGAATATTGTGTTGACGTTGGTAAAATGCTAAAATAGGTTTCGTCTTTGCGGATATGATAATGTTTTTCCAACTGTGGTTGAATCGCTTTCCAGTGGTCGTATCGCAAGTTATCTATGATAAAGAAGAATATTTTTTTATTGGCTTTCAGCAGCGGAAAAACTTTCTGTTTCATCAGTTGATGCGACATAACCGGTTTGTCTTCTGTTTTGGGATCAAGCCAGTTAAAATAATTATTTTTAATGTATCTCGCAAAGGCATTATTTGCTTCTTGTTTCTGCATGATTAGAATTTCATCCAGCGTTTGATCTCCTGAGTTTTCCAATTTTAACTCCCAGTCGATGAGCTCTTTGTAAACATCATTCCATGCTTGGTGCGAATTGATTTCATTGATTCGCATGCCTAATTGTCGGAATTCTACCTGATAATCCATACTCGTTTTTTCAGACACCAAACGGTCTGTATCAACATGTTTTTTGATGATCAAAAGAATTTGTTTCGGATTTACAGGTTTTATCAGGTAATCGCTGATTCTGCTACCAATCGCCTGATCCATAATGTCTTCCTCTTCGCTTTTAGTAATCATTATCACCGGCGTTGAAGGACTTATGCGTTTAATTTCTGTGAGGGTTTCCAAGCCTGATAGGCCAGGCATATTTTCATCAAGAAAAACTAAATCAAAAATTTTGTTGCGAATTTTTTCGAGCGCATCTTGTCCGTTAGTTGCCGTTTCAACTTGATAGCCTTTGTGTTCTAAGAAAATAATATGTGGTTTGAGCAGATCAATTTCATCATCTGTCCAAAGGATTTGAATTTTTCTCATGGATTGTATTTTTTAGGTTAACTGTAATAATCTCTGATTGTTCTATCAATAATTATTACGATAAAATTCTAGGTAAAGGTCAATGTCTTTTTCTTTCTTTAAAATTTCAAAATTGCTTTCTGAAATAACAAATTGAATATATTCAATTCCATCGATTACAACAAATACAGTTTGATTGTTTTTAATCAAATTCATGTAATTTGAGGATTGTTTGCTGTTTTTAAAGGGTTTAACATGCACCAAGCTTGTGCTTTCAGAGAAAAGAGATACATTAACCTGAAAAGTACGCATATTGAAAGTAAAAATATTAAAACTATTCACTTCAAATTGCAGTTTCTTTGTGTCTGCTTTTTCTTCAAGTGTTGCGATGACATACAGATGGGTTTCATTGGCGTTAAAATTATACAGGTTTTCTGCCATAACTTCTTGCGATACTGTTGTATCAGTTTCTGTGCTTTCAATTTCTGGCGTAGGTCTGCTGTTTAAATCGGCAATAAGTGCATCAACATCAGTTTCACCGAGGTATCCCAGAATTTGCATTGCTCGATTTGACAGGGGATCTTTGGGGTAATTCTGAATGAATTCTGCAAGATTTTGTTTAAATGTCAACTGATCAACATCCAGCGCTGTTGTAATAATTTGGATGAAGCGTACTTTTGCAGCGTATGTGCTTTCCGGATACTTTTGTAAAAACGTTTGTGCTTTTACTTCAGCTTGTTGAAAACTGTTTTTTCGGTAAAGTTCGTACAGAGATTCATATTCCAGACGTTGCTGTTTTTGCTGTTCGGCCAATTCTTGCATGTAGTTCGGGTTTTTTAGCAATTTGGCATAATGGCTGTCCGGGAAGAGATTCATCACCTTTTGTTTGTATGTATTCGCTTTGTCGGAATTCCCTTCCGCTTTGTATAGATCATACAAATTGTAATAAGTTGGAAGCTTATAACCGTGTTCAGGGAATCTTTTGTCTAGCGCTTCAAATGCGAAAATGGATTTGTCATAATTGTTAAAATCCCGCTTATATATTTCACCCATGGAAAAAAGTGCATCGCGAATACTCTCATTTGAGAGTGCCATCAATGAATCGGTCAAAGGTAAATCTTGTTGATAGTATGCTCGTGATTTATTGTCATTGGCACGGGCAACTGCGTTTGAATCAGCAGTCACACTGTCCTGGTTTGCATAGAAATCGTCTTGTACAATTGATTTATTTGAACGTCTCCAATGGTCTTCCAGTTTACGGTTTCCCCATTTTTTACTAAATTCATTTTGTCCGAAACTCAGGGTTGCCGGATTATAAAAATACCATTGTCCTCCTGATGGTGCATTAATCTGATTTGAGCCTCTGCGCTGATCAAACAACATGGAGTTTTGTTGTTGCTGCATTTCCTGCTCTCGTTCTTCTTGTTCTTGCTCAATGACGGCCTGAATTTGTTTGTCAATCAATGCATTTCGTTCTTTTTCAGGCAATGAGGCGATATGCTGCAGGCTGTCTTGGGTTTCCACTATATCCAATTGCGTAACCAAACTGTTCAGGTTTCTGGATAAGGTTCTTATTTCGTCATAGCGCGGATGTTCATTTGAAAGATTCAAGATACAGGTATCATAGTATGCTTGTGATAAACGGTAGTCGGGAATTTCAAAATAAATATTTCCCAGTTTCATGCAGGACATTGCTTTTTGGCGATTGTTTGAAATACTGTTTTCACTGGAAAGCTTATAATTTTTGATGGCTTCATCCCGCTTATTATTTTCATATTCAATTTCAGCCAAAGCATAGTAAATCTGATCGAGATAGTCAATGTTTTTGTCATCGCGAAGCATTTTTTTCAGCAGCTTTTTCATGTCTTTATAACTCCCTCCAAGCTTGCCGTAGCACTCTGCCATGTTGATTTTTGCATTAAAGGTCATCTCATAATATGAATTGCCCTTTGTTACTTTTTCAAACATTTGAGCTGCTTTGCGATAATCATTTTTCTCTTTATAAAGTTGCGCTAATAAATATTGATGGCGTGCTCTTTCGGATTTGTTTTTGTTTTCTTTAATTGCTTTATGCAGTAACGGAATTGCTGCGTCTTTTTCGTCGAGTTTCATATAATAGGCAGCTTCAAGAATATCAACATCCGGTTGAAGCGCTTCGGAAAAATCATTTTCAGCACTAATCTGATCAAGCCATTCACGAGTCATTTTCATGTTGTTGATTGCCAGATTGGTTCTTGCCATCCAATACATTGCGTCATATTTTATTTCCTCGTTGCGAAATTCCCTGATAATATATTCGAAGTTTTGACGAGCCGGTAGAAACTCTGTTTTCATGAAATAGGCTTTTCCCATCAGCAAATAGGAATCATCCACCCATTTATTATATTCATTTTTTTGCATGAATTTCTGCTCTTTTTTACTGAGTGTCCCCCCTTTTTGTTTTGGTTTTGCTTTGATAGAGTGGTATTTTATCGTCTTGGAAGCTTTGCGAATGGCTTTGTCCATGTCGCCAGAAATGGAAGATGCAGTTTCTTCATTTCCAAGAATATAAATTGGCAATAATTGTGTGAAATCATCGCTGTGTTGATCTTCCACACGTTTTATCCCTTTTCGGAAAGATTCACGACCATTAAAATACACATTATAATGCGCCGTAAGGTTGTGATAAGTGCGGCTAATGAATGTGTTTTTCTCGGTTGAACAACTGATTGCCAGTATGACAATAACGAGAAATCCGATGATATGTCGTTTGACTTGCTTCAAGTTTTTTGTTTTCTTTTGTATTTAAAACTCAAAAATAACTGCTTTATTATAAAAAACTATTCAACTGTAACAGATTTTGCAAGATTTCTTGGTTGATCGACATTGCATCCGCGTAAAACAGCAATGAAATAAGAAATTAATTGTAATGGAACCACTGAAAGTAGTGGAGCCAATGCAAAATCTGTTTCCGGTACTTCAATTACATGGTCAGCCATTTTGCTGATGGTATCGTCGCCTTCTGTCACAATGGCAATGATAATTCCTTTTCTTGCTTTCACTTCCTGAATGTTGCTGACGATTTTATCGTAAGATTTATCTTTAGTCGCAACTACAATTACCGGCATGTTTTCATCAATCAGCGCAATTGGTCCATGTTTCATTTCAGCAGCCGGATATCCTTCTGCATGAATGTAGGATATTTCTTTTAGTTTAAGTGCACCTTCCATGGCAACAGGATAAAGGTATCCGCGTCCGAGATAAAGCGCATTCGTTGAATTTTGATACAATTCACTAATTACTTTAATTTCATCTGATTTTTTCAGGATTGCTGAAATTTTATCAGGGATTAAAGCTAGTTCTTCAATCAAATCGCTGTATTCTTTTTTCGTTAAAGTTCCACTTTTCTTTCCGATTTGCATAGCAATCATTGTAAGCACGGTAACTTGTGCAGTAAATGCTTTTGTTGATGCAACTCCAATTTCCGGACCGGCATGTGTGTAAACGCCTCCGTCTGTGGCTCTTGGAATGCTTGATCCGACAACATTACAAACGCCTAGTACTGTTGCTCCTTTTTCTTTAGCTAATCCAATTGCTGCCAGTGTATCTGCGGTTTCACCACTTTGACTGATTGCTATTACCACATCTTCTTTATAAATAATAGGATTTCGATAGCGGAATTCACTTGCATATTCAACCTCGGTTGGGATGCGGGCAAATTCTTCAATTAGGTATTCGCCGACTAATCCGGCGTGATAACTTGTACCACAGGCGATAATTATGATGCGTTTTGCATTTGTCAGTGCCTCCATATTATAATGCAGGCCTCCAAGTTTTAATTCATGAGTTCTGGGATTGATACGTCCACGGAATGTGTCGGTAATGGATCGGGGTTGCTCATGAATTTCTTTGAGCATATAATGATCATAACCAGATTTTTCTATTTCATCAACATCTAGTTCTAGCTTATGTACGATGGGCTTTTTATCTCCTAAGTGCTTGCTGTTGAGATTTTTAAGGTTCAATCCATTTTTCCCTATGACGGCCATATCATTATCCTGGAGATAAATAACCGATTTTGTGTGTTCAACGATTGGTGTTGCATCACTCGCCAGAAAATATTCTCCGATACCAACACCAATAACCAATGGGCTTCCTTTTCGAACAGCAATCAGGTGATCTTTTTCATCTGTACAAGCAATAACCAAACCATATGCGCCCACAACTTTACTTAGAGCAAGTTCGACAGCGGTTACTGCATCTACTTGTCCTTTGAGATAAATATACTCAATGAGATTTGCGAGTACTTCAGTATCGGTTTCACTTTTGAAATCGTAGCCACGATTTACCAGTTTTGATTTTAATCGATTGTAATTTTCAATGATCCCGTTATGAATAATAATAAATTTACCATTCATACTGGTATGAGGATGTGCGTTGACGTCGTTAGGTTCGCCGTGTGTTGCCCAGCGTGTATGTCCTAAGCCGATGCTTCCTTCAATATTTTGCCCCTTCACTTCAGCTTCTAAGTTAGATACTTTGCCACGGCATTTATACGTGCTGCAATGGTCATTTATCAATGCAACTCCGGCTGAATCATAACCACGATATTCCAGTCTTTTGAGTCCTTTTATTAGTATTGGGTAAGCTTGTTTATCACCAATATATCCAACAATTCCGCACATATTAAGTTAGGTTTTTTTAAAAATCAGATGTGATTATTTTTATTTGTAATGGATGTTCTGCGTGAGCACCACCATAAATTGCACCGTAATTTGCACTGGTTCTGTTGTTAAGCGCAAATAATGACAGATAATTATCTGCTAATAGATTTCCGGCTAATATATCCTGTAAATACAATGGGATATTAAAAGTATAAGATCCATCTTCATTGTATTGTCCGCCAAAATGACTTGAGCTTACTTTATAATCAGTTAAAAATTCATATAAATCAGCATCGTTTCTGTAAACCAAGGTTAATTGTTCCGGCAAATCCGATGAACTAAAATAATCATCAGCGATAGTAATTTGTAATTGTGCTCGATTTATTCCTTTTTCCAGAATGGCATTTAGTTTATCTGTATCTTCAATAACAAGCTCTGTCTTTAAGCCCGCCGCTGATTGAATGAATGCATATTCCTGATTATCTGCTTGATTGGCAATGGCAGTTCGAATTTCAGTTGCTGCCAATGTATAATCATGATCGAACTTATTAATTCGAACGCTATTGGTATTGATTAGAAAATCATAAGTTTCTCCGTCATTATAATGCATAATCATTCGGGAGTTTTCTGATAATAAATCAAAATAGGCAATACAACCTTCGGATGCCCCTGATGGGATGACTTCAAAATATAAGGCTTTTACAGCATTTAAGAAGACTTGATTATCTGAGTACATAGTATTATCAGAAAAAATATTTAAAAAATCAGAATCTGATATTGTGAACACAATTGTGTCTTCGGAAGGTCTTGGTGAAAAACTGTAAGTCCCGAGTTGACGAAGGGTTGAGTTTACAGTGTAATCGCTATAGTATGTGGAGTCAAGATCAAAATCTGTCTCCAATATTTGGTAAAGTTTAAACTGGATATCAGTTAATGTATCTCCAAAATAGCCGTTGTAATTTAAGACCAAAGACATGGAATCCGCTTCAATAACAGCATCATCACTAACATTGCCACTGGAGAGCACGAGTTGAGTGATAAATGATGCGTCAGTCTGTCCGAAATCATTATCAACATAGGATCCCAGCAAGCTGAGGCTGCGCTCGTCTGTTGCTACACTGCTGTCTCTTACAGTGCGAGTGAAAACACTTAAACTATCGGTTGCTAGAATAATTTTATCCGATCCCGGTTGTAGTCCAATACCAACTTCAGAAGGTTCTGTTTCGCATGCAGTAAAACTAATAAGTAAACCGACGATAACGCTTGGAATAATGAGCGTTGAAAATAATTTCTTCATAAAATGTTTATGTCTCTATAATTTTATCGTAAAACTCCGAATAGTTCTGAACGTAGTTTTCTTCATCTTGGTATTCAAGTATGGGTTTTTTTGATGCTTTTGCGTAATCCAGAAGCTCAGGATTGATTGTTTCACTACCCAAAATAATTGCATCGGAATGGTCAATTGCCAGTTTGTTCAAACTCAAATAATCTGCATTTTTCAGTGATTCAAGATCCTTGGGCTCTACACCATCATATAATGCGGTGTTGACTACATTTGGGTTAAGATTGTTTTTGAAATTGTCATCATATAAAGAATAGATGATTTTAATATCACTGAATAATGGATCGTCTTTATAAGCTTTTTTCAAATATAATGGGACGAAAGCTGAGAACCAACCATGCACATGGACGAGGTCTGGGCTCCAGCACAATTTTTTAACTGTTTCAATTACTCCGCGTGCATAAAACACAGCACGTTTGTCATTATCTTCAAATTCAACGCCGTTTTTATCTCTGACAACTGCTTTCCTGTGGAAAAAATCTTCGTTATCAATAAAATACACCTGCATTCTCGCTGCTTGTATTGAAGCAACCTTTATAATCAACGGATGATCATAATCTTCAATGATGAGATTCATTCCTGACAAACGAATCACTTCATGAAGTTGGTTGCGCCTCTCGTTAATACTCCCAAACCGGGGCATGAATGTTCTGATTTCTTTTCCGGCTTCTTGAATGCCTTGCGGTAAGTAGCGTCCGATTTTTGACATTTGGGTTTCCGGGAGGTAGGGTGTTATTTCCTGTGCAACAAATAAAATTTTTTGCTTCATGATATTAACATGTATTGTTAGATGGATACAAAAGTAAACATTTTTAAGGGAATATACAATTTATACTTGTTAGCCTAAATGCCAGAAAAGGTCAAAATGATAAAATTATTTGGGAATCATCATTGAAAGCACTTATCTTTGCTCAAAAAATATTATGAAGCGAATTACTGGTGAAGCAATATTAAATCAAAGTGTTCAGGAATTCCGCGATTTAAATTATGGGATTGGTTTTATCCCGACCATGGGTGCTTTGCATCCGGGGCATTTGAGTTTAGTTAGAAAATCACGTGCAGAAAACCAAATTACCATTGTCTCAATTTTCGTTAATCCAACGCAATTTAACGATCCGAAAGATTTGGAAAAATACCCCAGAATGCCTGAGCAAGATTTGGAAATGTTAGAAGCAGAAGGAGTTGATCTTGTTTTTATGCCAGATGTGGAGACAATTTATCCGGATAAAAAACGTAATTCTTTTGATTTGGGTGGTTTAGACAAGCCTTTGGAGGGGGAATTTCGTAAAGGGCATTTTGATGGTGTCGCTGATGTTGTTTATCGCTTGTTTGTTTTAGTGAAGCCTGATAGGGCTTACTTCGGAGAAAAAGATTATCAGCAGCTTAAAATAATTCAGCAAATGACAAAAGTGGCAGAATTGCCGGTTGAGATTCATAGTGGTGAAATTATTCGTGAATCGGATGGTTTGGCAATGAGCTCAAGAAATATGCGTTTGTCTGAACAAGAACGAAATGCTGCTGCTAATATTTATAGAATAATACGCGATTTTAACCCGGAAGTTTTTATTGAAAACCCAAAAGAGGCGGAAGTTGTCCTCGCTGATGAAATCAATCAGCTTGAACATTTAAGCACAGAATATGTTTCTATTGTAGATGACGAAAGCATGCAATCACCAGTAAAAATCGAGCATGAAGTTGTGTATCGACTTTGTGTTGCGGTTTGGTGCGGGCAAGTTCGGCTCATTGATAATTTAACATTTGTTATTTCAAATAATTATTAACTTTGTCGCCCATAAAATAATAGAATATGATTATTGAAGTTGTAAAGTCAAAAATTCATAAAGTCACAGTTACAGAAGCTAATTTGCAATATGTCGGTAGTATTACCATTGATGAAGATTTGATGGATGCCAGCAATATCATTGAGCATGAAAAGGTTCAGGTGGTGAATATAAACAATGGAGAAAGACTGGAGACTTATGTCATTAAAGGAGAAAGAGGGTCTGGTGTCATCGCATTAAATGGTCCGGCTGCTAGAAAAGCAACCGTTGGGGATGTTGTGATAATTATTTCTTATGCTGCTGTTGGTTTTGAGGAGGCAAAATCCTTTACGCCAACTTTTATTTTTCCCAATATTGCAGGAAATACACTTGACTAAGAATGGATAAGCTGCAGTGCATAAAAAATAAAATTATTGCTCCTGAAAACTTGAATGCTTGGGTGGAAAACCAAAGACCAAATATCAAAAACTTGGTGTTTACAAACGGTTGTTTTGATATTATTCATCGGGGACACATTACCTATCTTGCACAGGCTGCAGATATGGGAGATAAATTTATTGTTGCACTGAATACAGATGCTTCTGTGTCACGCCTAAAAGGAGAAAGCAGACCGGTTCAGGATGAATATACCCGTGCGCTTGTTATGGCTGGTTTTGAATTTGTTGATTATGTATGCTTTTTCAGCGAAGACACTCCTTTAAATGTTATTAAATTAATTTTACCTGATGTTTTGATTAAAGGCGGAGATTATATTATTGAAGATATTGTTGGCTACCATGCGGTGACTCAGGCTGGTGGACAAGTTAAAGTTATCGAATTCATAGAAGGATTTTCGACTAGCTCAATTATAAATTCGATTTGATTAACCCGTAAAATTCATGCCATTCCCTTTGTGCAGATTTGAATTAATAGAAAAAT
>CAYOUD010000044.1:0-16931 GCA_964407055.1 uncultured Bacteroidales bacterium
ACCCTCTGTCTTGATATTAATAATGTTTATAAGTTAATAATCTTTTGAATTGATTCATATTGCAAACATAGGATGATTGATAAAGAAATTCTGAAACTACCAATTCCTGTCCCGAATTAACTTCGTGAGTTTATGCCGGTATTACAGCAAAAGAAGCCTGTCTACAACAGGCAGGCATATAGAACGTGTGCTGATCCGCCAACTGGCGGAGAAGTAAGTGAAAGTATGCGCCATTTTAATGTTTTATCGGTATTAAGCAAATTTTAGGCAATATTTACATTGATTTTTTCTTTGAAATTTGTACGTGAATATAAAATCAAGTTCAAGAAAAACGCTAAATTAAGAAATATTACTAAATTTGTTTTGTAATCATTTAGTTTGAAAATGAAAAAACATTTAATTATTAGTATAATTTTTCTCATAATCGGCGCATCTACGTTTGCGCAAAGCGGAATAAAAGGAAAAATTATTGATGAAAACAACCGAGGGCTTTTCGGTGTCAATATCATGATAGAACAGGAAGGAGAATCCGTTAACACTGGCACGATTAGTGATTTTGATGGAAATTATTCTGTTGAGCTTAAACCCGGAAACTATAAGATTAGTTACCAATACATTGGTTATAAAAACCAAGGAAAATCCGTCAAATTAGGGAAAGATGACTTTCAGGAAATCAATCTTGTCATGCATGAAAATGCTGAAATTATTGAAGAAATCGTTGTCAGTGCATCAAAATACGAGCAAAAATTATCAGATGTTACTGTTTCCATGGAGGTGATTAAACCGGAAATGATAGAAAACACAAACACAAATAGCATGGAAAGTGCCATCAATAAAATACCCGGGGTTGATGTAAATGATGGACAGCCAAGTATTCGGGGAGGCAGCGGATGGTCATACGGTGCAGGAAGCCGTGTTTTGGTGCTTGTTGATGATCTGCCAATTTTAGCTGCGGATGCCGGCAATGTCAAATGGGATTATCTTCCCATTGAAAACATTTCACAAGTAGAAGTATTAAAAGGAGCATCATCTGTGCTTTATGGTTCCTCAGCGATGAATGGTGTTATCAATATCCGGACAGCTTTTCCGACAGAAGAATCGAAAACAAAAATTATTTATAATTTCGGATTTTATAACGAACCAAAAAATCCCATTAAATACATTAACGGAAAAACTTGGGATACCAATCTTTACACCGACAACAATTTTTATCAGGATGGCAATACACCAACTTCAATTATGCTGCGCGAGGAGGCATTTTACTGGGTTTCAAAGCCAATGTTCAGCGGACTGAATTTCATGCACATGCAACAATTCGGGAATTTTGATTTTGTGATTGCAGGAAATCAATTCGTGGATGAAGGATACCGAACCAATAATTTCGATAAACGTACACGGATAAACACAAACCTTCGTTTTCGCAGTAAACGTATTGAAGGGCTTGCATACGGTGTGAATGCGAATTTCATGGGGCAAGTAAAATCGGATTTTCTGCTATGGACTTCTGAAAAATTAACCGATGTTGAAGGCATGGATTCTATTGTCATAAGACCATTAGAGGCAATGCCGGGTGCTGTCAATATAAACGAGGGATACCGGATTAATATTGACCCATTTGTATATTATTACAAAACAAATGGTTCGCGATATAGTATTCGGACACGCTACTTTTTTGTTGACAATCGTATTCCTGCAGATACGAGTAAGAACAATAAAAGTGAAATATTCTATGGTGAGTATCGCTATCAAACTGACATTGGCGACAAAACAAAAATTGCTGCCGGAGCGGTAAATGCCTATTCTGAAATTCATTCAAATCTGTTTGGCGAGCACTTTAGCAATAATCTTGCGGGATACATTCAGGCCAACAATAATTTTGGCCGACTAAAAACATCTGTTGGGGTTCGCGCTGAATATTATCGTGTTGACACCACACAAACAGAATCTATGATTGACATTGAACTCGGAGATAATATTATTGAAATCCCAATTAAACCGGTTTTCCGTGCAGGCGCAAATTATCGCTTGTTTGAATACACTAATTTACGAGCGAGTTTTGGACAAGGATATCGCTTCCCTGCCATTGCTGAAAAATATACTGCTACAGCATTTGCCGGCTTGTTAAATGTCTTTCCGAATCCAAATTTAGAAAGTGAAACAGGTTGGAATGTTGAAATAGGAGCACATCAAGGCTTCCGTATTGGAAAAGGCTGGCAAGGATTTGCCGATTTTGCAACATTTTATTCCAGATACAATAACATGATGGAATTCGGTTTTGGACTCTTTGACACCGAAACGTATCTCCCACTTGCTGATAGCATCACCCCAACAATGGATAACATGGGATTTCAATCACAAAACATTGGAGATGTCAGAGTTTTGGGAGTTGATTTATCAATTTCTGCAAAAGGGGAAATTACCGAAAACCTCGATGTCGTATTATTTGCAGGATACACCAAAATGGATGCCATCAACTTATATAATTCAGAAGAAGAACGCGCTGATATTAATGACACAAAAAATCGGGATACGGATTATCTGAAATATCGCTACAAACATTCTGTAAAAGGAAATATTATACTGGAATACAAAATTATTTCCACAGGTGTATCAATGATTTATCACTCTCCAATGCTGGCACTTGACAATATTTTTGTATCTGAAGACCCGGAATTTCAAACTTTTAACAATCTGGTATTAAATGGATTTGCAGATTATTATGCATACAACAAATATTTACCCTTGCTTACCTACGATATGCATTTTGGTTGGCAAATAAACAAAACAATTAAAGCATCCTTGGTTGTCAGAAATTTATTTAACAGAGAGTACGTAGAACGTCCCGGAAACATGCTGCCGCCTCGCTCTATCGCATTTCAATTCAAGGCAGAGTTTTAGGAATTAAGTGAATAAACCTTGATTTTTACATGTAAATTCTAAAGTTTCACTTGATTTTCACGATTTCTTACTAAAGCTTTCACAGGTTCCAGTCCGGTATAAGTTCCTTCCTGTATTGCTTTTAACACAGCACCGCCACCGGTGAAAATATAATATTTTGGATTGTCAAGTGCCACAATATATAAACCGGGCAAGAGGCGTTTCAACTCCTGCATGGTATCTCCGCCACCATACAATTTTACAGCATCAAGATTTGAATCTGTAAGCTCATCCAAAGCAATGGTTCCATCATTAAAATGCGGTGTAAAACCCATTACCGCGTTGATAAAAATTGTTTTTGCAGATTTAAATACCTGACAAACATCGTCTTGGTGGAAAGATTCCGGAGCAACATCTAATACATAATTTAATGATTGTCCTGGTTTCAAATCCTTAATGTGATGTATGCGGTATTTCCCCTCTTCCTTACCATCAAGCGTATCTGACTCAATGATATATTCCAACTCCAGTAGCTTATCGGAATAATCCGCAGCATAACTCACAAACGCTTCGGCAAGTTTCAGATTTGTTTCATCCACTCCTTTGATTGATATGCCATATTTTGCACAGAGATAAGCATTATAAATAACGCCACCCAAAACCAACTTGTCCGTAATCTTCAGTAAAGCATATAGTGACGCAATTTTTGTATCCATTTTGCTTCCCGCAACGACCGCCACAAAAGGACGCTCGGCTTGATATATGCGTTCCAGATTTGCAATTTCTTTTTGCATCAGATACCCTGCATAAGAAGGCAAATAATCGTTCACTTTTACCGTTGATGTGTGAGGCTGCCAAGAGCCAAAGGCATCATTCACAAATACATCGGCTAATCCGGCAAGTTGTAATCCAAAGCGGTCTGAAATTTTCCCTTCTGCTTCTTCGCCAGCAAACCAGCGTGTATTTGGCAAATATATTCCATCGATTTCACCATTTCTCAATTCGCGAATCATATGGTTAATCGAAGTTTCCAATCCCAAATAACCGTCTTTCCCATGTGGAACAAATTCAGGAATCTGAATATTGATATGCAGTTTATTATTCAGATAATCAACAATCGGCTTGACCGATGTATCATCATGGATTTCAATTTCACCGGTTTTCTTATTTTTCGGCCGTCCAACATGCGTCATTAGAATGATTTTACCTCCTTTTGCATTGATATGATAAAGCGTTCCGATGGTTGCATCAATCCGGTATGGGTCGTGAATTTCACCTTTTTTAACCACATTGTGATCCACCCTGACCAGCACAACTTTTCCGTTTAAATCGGCATCTTGAATTTTTGGCAAATTGACTTCCATAACACAAATTTTCTATTATTTAATAAAAACAGGCAAATTATAGTTTAGTTCGAATGGCTTTTAAACTCGGCAGCTCTTTTCCTTCGATATACTCGAGCAAAGCCCCTCCGGCAGTAGAAACAAATGAAATTTTATGTCCCATCCCATAACGTTTCAGTGCTGCAATTGAATCTCCTCCGCCAACAAGAGAAAAAGCACCCATATCAGTTGCACGGGCAGTTGCAAGTGCGATTTTTATGGTTCCGTTACTAAAATAAGGCATTTCGAAGACTCCCATTGGGCCGTTCCACAAAATGGTATTGGAATTTTCTATCACTTTCGTGTAAATTTCAGCGGTTTTCACACCAATATCCAGCGCCCGCCATCCATCAGGGATATGGTTTGCTTTAGCATGTCGGATTTTGGGGTTTTTCTCATAAGCATCCGCAATCAGACAATCTATTGGCAGGTAAAGTTTTACTGAGCTTCGGGCAGCATAATCAAGAATCTCACGTGCAACCTCAATAGAATCTTCCTCAACGAGAGAATCTCCAATTTGTCCGCCCATTGCTTTGATAAACGTAAAGGAAATTCCACCGCCAATGATTACATTATCGGCTTTGTCCATTAATGCACGGATAATATTGATTTTTGTAGAGATTTTTGAGCCACCAATAATAGTTGTAAAGGGATGTTCCGCTTTATGCAGAATCCGATTAATATTATTCATTTCATTTTCAACAAGATAGCCGAGCATCTTATCATCAGGAAAAAATTTTGCAATGGTATAAGTGGATGCATGTGCCCGATGTGCCGTTCCAAAGGCATTATTGACATAAACATCTCCCAGTCGGGATAATTCTTCGGCAAAACTTTCACTTCCTTCAATTTCTTCATTGGTAAAACGGAGATTTTCAAGCATTAAAACTTCACCAGGTTTCAATTTTTTAGTAATTCTCTCTGTATTATCTCCGCGACAACGGTCAGCATATTTCACTTCAGTTCCCAGCAATTCAGACACATACGGAATAATATGACGAACCGAGTATTTATCAATTCGCTCTCCATTTGGTCTGCCAAGATGGGTCAATAAAATAATAGATGCACCTTCTGCCATGATTTTCCGCAAGGTTGGAATGGCAGTACGAATGCGAGTATCATCGGTAATGTTAAAATTTTCATCCATCGGGACATTGAAATCGACCCGCACAAGTGCTCGTTTTCCACGGAAATCATAATCATCAATAGAATGAGTTTCCATGATTGCTCGTAAACTCGGCAGTTTTTTTCCTTCGATATATTCCAGCAAAGCACCACCGGCAGTTGACACATAGGATATTTTATGCTCAAGTGCATATTTTTTCAATGCAGCAATGGAATCTCCTCCGCCAACAAGACTGTATGAACCTTTATCGGTAGCACGGGCAACAGACAGTCCGGTTTTTAATGTGCCGTAAGCGAAATGTGGCATTTCAAATACACCCATTGGCCCGTTCCACAAAATACTTTCCGAATCTTCAATGACTTGTTCAAACAATTCTGCCGATTTTACGCCAATATCCATTCCCATCCAGCCCGGTTTAATGGCAGAAACAGGAACGTGCTCAATCTGAGCCTCATTACTAAAAATATCGGCAATTAACACATCCTCAGGTAGATAAATTTTGACATTTCGTTCGCGGGCAGTATCCAATATTCGCTGTGCAACATCCAGATAATCATCATCAACCAGTGAATTTCCGACTTCCAGTCCTTTGGCTTTCAAAAAAGTAAAGACAATTCCACCACCAATGATTAAATTATCCACTTTTTCCATCAGTGCCTCAATAATATTGATTTTAGTTGAGATTTTTGCTCCACCAATGATTGCCGTAAAAGGAGATTTGGCTTTTTTAAGCAGTTTATCAATGTTCTTGATTTCTGATTCCACCAAATATCCGAGCATTTTATCGTACGGAAAAAATTTGGCGATTGTATAAGTGGATGCATGTGCCCGGTGCGCCGTTCCAAACGCATTGTTAATATAAGCATCACCGAGTTTAGCCAATTTTTTTGCAAATTCCTCGTCTCCTTCAATTTCCTCATTATAAAAACGGAGATTTTCCAGCATCAACACCTGTCCGGGTTTGAGTGCTGCTGCTAATTTCTCGGTTTCAGTACCAATGCAATCATCAGCAACAATGACATCCCGCCCCAGCATACTTGCCATATAATCAGAAATTCTTCTGACACTTAAGTCCTCGCTTGCTTTTCCTTTCGGACGACCGAGATGGGTCATTATAATTACAGAACCACCCTCAGTTAAAACTTTTTGAATTGTTGGGACAGCAGTTACAATACGGGTATCATCCGTAATTTTCCCATTTTCATCAATGGGCACATTAAAATCTACGCGAATTAATACACGCTTTCCTTTAAACTGATAATCATCCATATGATTCATAAGCCAATCAGCAATGTTTAATGTGTAAAGTTACGATTTTTTAACAAGCCAGAAAGCTGTTCTTTGATATTTCACAATTTATGAATAATTTTACCTTGGCAAAAAAGCGCTGATTTCGGAAAGGGAAATTGACGCTATTTTTATGGGAGGAAGGGGCAATTACCAATTTAATTCATCAAATTAATTTCAAGTATATCAGACTCAGTAATACCATCTGTTTTGATCACTTTCTCTCGCTTTATTTTTGCGTGTTACTAGCTGGCATTCCTATCAGCTCGTAATTTGTACTTCTCCCTCCTGCTGCTTCTTTTTGCAATATCCCTTTCTCAATCAAGTCGTTAATATCTCTAACAGCCGAATCTTTTGAGCATTTTGCAATTTTCGCCCATTTGGAAGATGTTAATTTTCCTTCAAATCCATCCATTAGTTTATTCAATAATTTTCTTTGACGATCATTTATTGCTGTATCTATGTGTTTTTGCCAAAACTCAGCTTTGAATAATACGCTTGTTAATACTGAATCCGTTGATTTTAAAGCACTAATTAAGCAGTTTAAAAACCAAACAATCCAATCAGTTATATCTAAATTTCCTCTTTGGGTATTTTCTAGTATTTCATAATATTGCTTTCTCTCTATTCTTATCTGCGCTGACATGCTATAGAAACGCTGGTTACTTTTATCAGACTGGGCAAGAAGCATATCTGTCAAGGCTCTGGTTATCCTGCCGTTCCCATCTTCAAAAGGGTGAATCGTCACAAACCACAAATGGGCAATTGCAGCTTTTATCACTAAGTCAATTTTACTGTTATTGAACCAATCTATAAATCGGGTCATTTCTCTTTCCACTAAGTCAGAATCAGGCGCTTGAAAATAAACTTTCTCTTTTCCCATTGCTCCAGATACAACTTGCATAGGTCCCATAGTATCTTTTCTCCAATCTGCAACTGTAATTTTATACATTCCACTTCTACCTGTTGGGAATAAGGCTGCGTGCCAATCAAAAAGTCTCTCAGCTGTCAATGGGTCAAAGCATTTCTGTGTTGCATCAAGCATCATTTCAACCACTCCTTCTACATTCCTGTCAGATTCAACTGCTCCTGCTATTTCCATTCCTAATCTACGTGCAATAGACGAACGCACTTGTACAGGATTAAGAAATTCTCCCTCAATCTCTGATGATTTTAACACATCAAGCGTCAATGTATCAAGCAAAGCCTCATTTCTTAGATCGAAACCTAATGTTTCCATTTTTCCGATTAGTCTGCCCTGTAAATTTCTTGCCTCACTTAACAAACTCAAGAAATCATTACTTTTCCAAGTAAATTCAGGCCAATTGTCCTTTTGATGTATAAACGTTTTCATTCAATGCACTATTTGCAACGAAAATAAGCGTTATTTGTCGCAATTCAAAATTAATCGTTGCTTTTTTTGCATTAAATAAACTCGTTATTCGTTGCACTATCGTTTGTTTTGCTTGCTGGGAACGATCAAGTATAAAAGCAATAGCGGATTTCAAGGCACCTCACTATCAATTTACCACACTTTTTATTTAATGCTACTTTATTCATTTTCTGCATCTTGCCCCGCATTACGTTTGTACATTGTTGAAGCCAGTTCTTTCTCTATCTCTTCTACAGTTGGTAAATCAGGTTTTAAATCAGTAGGTATTGACTTTACAATTTCATATTCCGCAACGCCAATTGGTTGTGTTGTTCCTCGTAGTGCATATTCAGCAATTACTTCCGATTTACTTTTACAAAGAAGCAATCCAATCGTCGAATTCTCGTTTTCACTTTTCATTAAATCATCAACCGCAGACAGGTACAAATTCATTTTCCCAGCATACTCCGCTCTGAATTTTACTGATTTCAATTCTACTACCACATAACATTTCAGTTTGATATGGTAGAATAGCAAGTCAATAAAGAAATCTTCTCCATCAATTTTTAGTGGTACTTGCCGTCCTACAAATGAAAATCCACCTTCAAGTTCAGGCAGAAAAGAAGTGATATGCTTTACAAGTTGCTCTTCAATGTCTTTTTCTAATGCTTTTTCTTTTAAAGTCAGAAAATCAAATTTGTATGTGTCTTTCAATGTCTCTATCGCCAACTCAGATTGCGGCGTTGGTAGTGTATCACTGAAATTCGTTATTGCTTTCCCTGAACGATTATAGAAATCCAAATCTATCTGATGCTCAAGAACAGCTCTTGACCAATTATTCTAAACTGTTTTATTGATGTAGAAGATGGATTCTTCGACACTTTCAGACTTTGTGATAATCAGAACATTATGTCCCCATGGAATTTGTCCAACAAGTTGCTGGACTTTTTCAATATCAAGTCCTGATTTTGCATAAAACTCATACCATTTCCTCATTGAGAAAAGATTTGAGCGAGAAAATCATTGTTAATTCGGAAAATGATTTCTCAAATCTTTCGATGCGCTTTCAACAACTGACGTTCCCCAATTTCCTTGGTTTATTTTCTCAGAAATTGATTTACCAATTCTCCAATACAAATCCAAAAGTGTCTGATTCACAGATATAGCAGCTTTAATCTGAGATTTCTGTATCTCTGATTTTAATTCCTCAATCCACTTTTTATATTCGCTCGTATTTTGAATTAATTCCATCTATCAATATTTTACCCCAAAGATAAAATTTATCGGTTAATTTCTTGGTATGCAGGTCATTTTCTCGAATTGGCTACAACTCATTTATAACCACACCTCCACTCACAAACACCTAATCATCAAGCATTTGTAATTAATTGTAAGCATTTATCAACGAGTTTGCTTGTTTCTTTCCGAAAAGTACAAAATTTATTTCGACACTACGAAGAAGTAGCCAATTAATGCTTATGCAACATGAAAAAAGCATTAAAAATTATTTAAAATCCATAACTAAGTCCGATGTAATTGCTCAAGTTAAATTCATCAACCATTAAAAAGAAACCATTGAATGACCCAATTCCAACACCTAGAAAAAAACTCAAATTGTTCATACATCTATAATTCATTCCAATTGTTGCTGTATTTTCAACAATATTCTTTTGTCGTGTTTGAACAAAATGGTATCCATTCTGATATTCGTCAAACTCGATTCGAAACACAGAAAAGTTAAATTGTCCAAATAGTTGCAGGTTTTCGATTAATGCTTTTGAGTAATACCTGTAACCCAAATTGACACCAAATGCATTGCTTTGATAAATTTCATTTGCGATTGGTGTTGGTTGAATAATTTATGAATGCTGAGAACCAACATAAAATTCATGAGAACTCAACCTGTAAAAGTAAAAGCAAACAGGAATATGATGCAAAGCGCTGAAACGATCATCTTGTTTCACTTCAAAATCATAATAAAATGTATATCGCAATCCAAAACGTGACGATTCAGCTTCCTGACAATACACATTCGTAAGGAGAAAAATAATATTAAAACGATGCTGAATTTTTTAGTCCCATTATTCCGATTGACATTTATTCTTATCGCCTGTTGTTGAACACAAGAGCTATAAAGCAGCAAGAACAGCTAAAAAAATACCACGCGAGGATTTACCTCAGGCTGTGCTTTCTCATGGTTCTTGCAGTAAAGTTAGCACATTCCCTTCAATATCGTAGGAGTAAGTATTTCTAGCAGAAAGCCATTCTCAACATTGAATCTGGTTTCTGAAAAGCGCCATCCACAACCCACTTCAAAACATCACTCCTGAATATTGTTCCAGGCACTTAACTGTGTCTGAAACCATTTTCTTTAAGAGATGTTTTACAATACGACGACTCACAAAATTTCACCTCAAAACTTTGTTCAATTGAATATCATCAAAATACAACTCATTAATGTTTCCCTCAAAAAAGAATTGCACAGAGCTCTCACTTGTTGGGTAGAATGTTGTTGAAAAAAATGTCCACTCACTATCTTCCTCAATATAAATCCAGGCAAAATCAATGTATTCTCCCGGAGGTGTTATTATTTTATTTAAAAACTGTTGCCCATCTTGTTTATAATAGCAGTAAATAGGATACATATCGTGAGAGAATCCTTTTTTCCATTTATACCAAAATGACAATTCATATTCCTCATTCTGATGCAACAGCATTTGAGGATAAGAAAATATGCAACGTGTGCTGAGTCCCTGAGCTGTATCAATCATACTATTTAAAAATAAACAATAATTACCATTCTTTTGAATGGAATCAACAATACTTATGTTTCCATTTTCAATAACCCAGGTAGAAAAAAAGTCGTCAGGAGACTCCATATCGCCATATGTCAATAAATTAACAGTATTACTGGTAACATGAATAAGATTACTTCCTCCTAACTGTCCATAATCATTAAGGACAAACACTCTAAAATAAGTGGTTGCACTCCCTTCAAGTTGAATTTCTATAACAGTATCATTGACATCTGTAGAAACATGTACTAATGTCCCGGTATTCTCATCCAGACCTGCGGTAGTATGGCTATAGAGTTTATACTCTCTAAAATCATCCGCAATGGATTTATCCCATTGGACAGTTAATTTGTTTGTAGCACTATCAAAAACACTTGAAATACTAACAGGATTTGGCAATTGCAAACTGTTTAATTGCAAATCCCCATTAATATCAATATCAAAAGATCTTTTGGCAAAGCTTTCATCATCGCAGCGATAAGATGCATTCAATTTACAAATTCCGGTAGAAACGTTTTCAATTAAGAACCTTCCATTTTCATCGGTTCTGGTTTTGTACTGTTCAAAACCATCAATGTCTACTTCTGCATCTTTCACGGGTGTTGTACCGATTAATAACACTCCGCTGACACTGTGTTTAGATTGTTGAAGTTCTTCATCCTCTTTGCAGCCAAAAGAGAATACAGTGTACAATAAAATCAATAACAAGATTGACTTTTTCATAATTTAAAGTTTTATAATTACTATTTTTATTTATGGCACTTTATGTATTGTTACGTTTTATAACGATAACGGGATCTCAAACCTTATTATTCAATGTTATCGTATCAATCTCGCCTGAAGGTTTTAATCATGAATTTTCAAATCCATTAAAACGGACGACACTTCCCTTGCTTAGAATCCAATTTGACGTCATTTCTTCAAAGTTATGCTATTTTTGTTTAAATTGCAAGATAAGTTTCAAATAGAAGCAATACGTAGATTCAACCAGCAAATGCAACATTATTGTTTAGTTGGCTCTTTTTTCTAGCAGCCAAACCCATAACACCTGACACTTAACTCCTGACCCTAACTCCCCCAACTGCTCCTATCCAAACTACGATATTGAATGGCTTCGGAAATATGTTGGGCTTGAATTTTCTCGCTGGCATCCACATCGGCGATGGTGCGGGCAACTTTCAAAATCCGATCATAAGCACGAGCTGATAAATCCAACTTTTCCATGGCAGTTTTCAGCAATACATTGGCGGTATTGTCAATCGCGCAATATTTCTGCATGATTTTGGATGTCATTTGTGCATTGGAAAAGATGCCTTTGTGCTTTTTGAAGCGTTCTCCCTGAATTTCGCGTGTCTTAATTACTCGATGACGTACATCGGTACTATTTTCACCCGCCGGCTGACTCGACAATTGGTCAAAATCAACCGGAACGACTTCCATGTGAATATCAATACGATCAAGCAGCGGGCCGGAAATTTTTGACAAATATTTTTGAATCATTCCCGTGGTACAAACACACTCCCTGCGCGGATGGTTATAATATCCACAGGGACAAGGATTCATACTGGCAACCAGCATCAAACTAGCAGGATAAACTACTGTAAATTTTGCCCTGCTGATGGTAACTTCCCGATCTTCCAAGGGTTGTCGCAAAACCTCCAGCACTGTACGTTTAAATTCCGGCAGTTCATCGAGAAATAACACCCCATTATGCGCCAAAGAAATTTCTCCCGGTTGCGGATGATTTCCTCCACCAACCAGCGCAACATCAGAAATGGTATGATGAGGTGAACGAAACGGACGCTGTGTCATCAAAGATGAATTTCGCTCCATTTTCCCAGCAACGGAATGGATTTTTGTGGTTTCCAAGGCCTCTTCCAGAGCTAATGGCGGCAAAATGGAGGGCAAACGCTTTGAAAGCATGGTTTTTCCCGCTCCGGGAGGGCCAATCATGATTAAATTATGACCGCCTGATGCGGCAATTTCCATGACACGCTTCACGTTTTCTTGTCCTTTAACATCGGAAAAATCGGCATCATAATCATCCACTTTTCGGGCAAATGTTGCTTTCAGATCGATGGTGACAGTTTGCAAATCAATGGTTCCGTCAAAAAAACCAATAACCTCAGTGATGTGTTCTACCCCAAAGACATCAATTCCCTCAACCACGGCGGCTTCCTGTGCATTTTGTTTGGGAAGAATAAAACCTTCTAATCCTGCCTTTTTCGCTTCCAAAGCCAAAGGCAACACGCCTTTTATGGGTAAGATAGAACCATCGAGGGAAAGCTCCCCCATCATCATAAACCGGTGAATACGTTCACCTTTCATTTGCTCTGAAGCGGACAATACGCCAATAGCCAATGGCAAATCGTAAGCAGCCCCCTCTTTTCTCAAATCTGCGGGCGCCATATTGATCACAATTTTCCGACCCGGCCATTTGTACTCGTTATTACCAAGTGCAGAAATAATTCGTTGCTGAGATTCTTTGACAGCATTATCCGGCAAACCAACCAAATGAAAATCATATCCCTTTGTTGCATCAGCTTCTATCGTTACAATGTGAGCGTCTATCCCGTAAAAGGCGGCTCCGTAAGTTTTAACCAGCATAGATTGATATTTTGAAAGCCAAATTACTGTTTTTCTGTCAAAATACCTAATTAGTGTCTGTCTATACAGTCAAGTGTTTAGTTCATAATGTTCGAGATTAAGGCGTGCGAAAACTTCAAACCGCAGTATCCGCCATGCGGCGGATTCGAGGATTTGAAATTTGAGCAACAACGCAAATATCGGACATTATGGACAAACACTAATTAGTTGGGCTGAGCCAAGTCAAATTATTCCACAATAATTTCTTCTGTAAGGATATCATTAGAAAGGTGAATGCGTACGAGATACATGCCTGACGCAAAATCACGAATATCAACTGTTTCTTCGTCGAGTGTTGGAATTGTTCACCAAAACAAGATACAGGAATGCTTTACTTTTCCTGCCGGAGGTAATGATATCAACAGAGAACTCAAAGCGTGCTTTCATATTTCAGACCAACAAGCCGAAGAAAGCAACCCCCTTTGCCAAAAAATTTTCATTCAGTGCGAGGGTGATATGGAAAAAGGGATATTTACGGGTTTTTGCCATTCAATTTAAGCTTTTACACTCCTTTGTTAAAATTGTCTCTTTTTAGACTTTGCAGACTATGTAACATCATTTAATAACCATGTATGTCGCAAATTCATACTTTACAAAAAAAATGCTTATCTTGACAAAAAAAGGATATGGCTAAAAAATCTATAATTTTGATGTTATTGATAGGAGCTTTTTCCGCCGCTGTAGCACAAAATCAGGAAAAAACTAGGGAAATAAAACTGTACATTAACGGATATTCGTATCGTGAGTGGACCCCAAAAAACACAAGTTACATTCAGGATCAAATCAAAGAATCTGGTTTTGGACGCATTTCACTGGCTTTGCAAACCAAAAAAAAGCAGCATTGGTCGCATGAATTTGAAATTGGGTTTCCCCTGATTAAACATACAGAAGAATTGACATATTCAGATTACAATGGAGCATCATACATAAGCAAAGGCAACAGCATATATTACCTAAACACCAATGCCAGGTATCAGTTAAATTACCACTTTCTTGCTGAAGAAAAAACCTGGTCGCCTTACCTTGGAGCAGCTACCGGATTTCATTACAGGGGAATACTTTCACAACCTATGATTTCCATGTATTTTCCTGAAAGTCATCAACAACTGATTGTACCATTGGAACTGATTCCAGGCCTCAGAATCAATCTGCACGGACATTTTGCGTTAGATATCAATATACCACTGCAATTACATCAGTTTGCGTTTGAATTCGATAGGATTTCAAACCCGATGCTCCCGATTGCTATGCAGAGAATTTCAGATTATTATGGCGTGTTGCTACCCAAAGCATTTCAATTAAGGATCGGACTCGTTTATAAACTATAGCACGATGAAAATAAGAGCAATTATAATACCCACATTTTTTGTAGCCATTTTGTCCCTCATCACGGCTTGTGACAAAGAATATGAAATTTACAGTGATGATGTCTTTCAACAGGAAAACAACAATCCTGACGACCCGGTACAAGACAGCACCATCGACATAAACGATTATTTTTCAAATTCTGTCTCGTTACACGATTTTGCTTTTGACAGTCAGAATAGATTATGGGCAGCAACAAACAGGGGGCTTTTATTACTTGATTCGGTGTCAAGCAGCATCATAAATACACAAAGCAGCCCACTCACCGACAACGATATTAATTATATCAGCATTGACGATGAAAATCGGGCATGGATATGCATCAATGAAGCCATTTTTATGTACGATATTGAGAATCTACTGTGGCAGTCATATACAAGTGAAAATACCGACGCCTACATCAATCATTCATCAAAGGTTTATACAGACAGACCTGGTCATTTATATATGTTTTCCTTTGATGACATGTATGAATTTGATGGCAATAGCTGGCAATTAAAAGTGAAATTAAATGCCTTGTTTGAAAATTTTGGATATTATATCCAGACAGACGCACCCTGCTCATGGCATGACACCACTATGTGGATCAATTCATACGACGGGTTAATCGCTTTATACAATGACAGCACTGCTCATTTATTCAACACAGCCAACTCCGGTATTTCAGATAATTCGCTGGTTGGTGTGCATACCGACGACAATGGCAATGTTTGGATGACCAACGATTCCGGAATAGAAATGTATGATGGTGAAAACTGGCATGTATTTAGTGACCATTACTATTTGATGGTGCAGGGGAATACTGTGTTATCATACGCAGATAATCGGACTTACAAATGGGAAAATAACAATTGGAATTATTGTGAAGTGGGAAATAACCAATATCACGGACATTTTAATAATGGTATTGCGGATCGCAATGGCAACATTTGGTTATCGAGAGGTGATATCATATACAAAACAAGTTTACGGGCAGAGTAGCAAATTTTTATTGTAGGGGACTTCTAATAATTCTATCGCATCAAGATTTTCAGCCCTTTTTAAAGACAATGAAATTTTTTGAAGCAGTACTCCGGAACCAAACTGTGAAAACGGAAGCATTTACATTTACTCCAACAAAGGACAATTGCTGGAAACCATTCCATTGTATAATCTGGAGGAAATAAAAAATATTGACATTTCCTCTTATCCTACTGGCGTTTACATTCTAGAAATAAAGGATTGTTACAAAAATAGCAAATCTCTGAAAATCACAAAACAATAGTTTATTATGTGAGCAGAATTTATTTTCTGCTCACATTGTTTTTATAAATATCTTTGTTTTATGAAATACAGTTTTTTACTATTATTGATATTTTTTTATTAAAAATTTCTTTTTCTCAGGAGCGATTCAATATAATTATAGAGAATACTGTTTCTCATATCTCAAATGGGATAGTTGAACAAGAGAATAACTATTATATGCTTTCAGAATATACAAATGAACAATTCAATGTTATTATGTGTATATCGAAAATAAATGAGTTCGGAGAAACTGAGTGGCAAAAATCATATGAAAATGGTAGTATGATTATTCGATCAGGTTGGTCTGGCTCTCTCAAAAAATTAAATGATGGTTTTTATCTGTGTGGGACTGCAATTCTCAAAAACTCAAACATGAGAGGAATTCATCAAAGCCAATTTGATTCAAATTTTGAATTAATTAAACAAAAGATTTATCTGTATGATACTGTTTGGAAAGCATGTTTTAATTCTGTTTCAGATGTAAATGGGAGCACTTATGTTTGTGGGCAATATCTGGATACAATTGAAGATGTTGGACAATTGTATGTAGCAAAAATTACAGAACAGGATAGTTTAAAATGGCTACATCTAACAAATACAGCATATTCATATGCATCTAAACTTCTAAAACATTCAAATGGAGATATTTATGCAGGTGGTGCAATAAATTATTCTGGCATAAGCGATTGGTATATAATCAAAACCGATACTGCAGGCAATTTAGTTTGGGAGAAAAATTTCGGGTTTGGCTCACGAAATGACGGAGCAGTTTCAGCATTAGCAGAAACGCCAGACTC
>CAYOUD010000045.1:0-16749 GCA_964407055.1 uncultured Bacteroidales bacterium
CCGCTTTGTACAGGTTTAATAAATGAATTTTTGATGTGAATGTATTGTCGTTTTGAAGAAAGCTAATTAGTTTATTGCGTTCAGATTGTAAACTGTCATTTGTTATTACTCGATTGACCATTTCTTTAACAATGAGCCCACGAGTCTGCTTTAGTCCTGCAATTTCAGCTTCTTTTATTTCTCTGCTGTTTTTCCCGTTTTGTCCGGCTTTAATGATTGTTTTTAAAGTGGAATTCATTTCCATATTTCCAATTTCATTTTTTAGCAGTATTTGCTTTATGTTACCTGAGGAATGTTGGGGTGCAAGCCCCGCATTCTTCTTTGTTTTTCTCAAATATAAATAAAAAAATGTAATAAAACAATAGTAAGTTGTTTTTTTTTTTACGAATGACTGTTTTGTGTCATTTTGTTGTTTGGGCGTGCGATGAAGCTCATGTTCACTTGCTCTACAGCCGGGTTAGGATAGATACTAAAACTATCGTCAGAAATGATTTCATTGCTTATTGAATTTGGAGTATATGCTTGTAAGGGAACGACAGTTCCGTCGCTCAATGCAACGTATAGTCCAAAGGCTTCTCCGTCGTCATTGTTTTCAGGCGCAAGAAAACCACTCGCAAATACTGTAATTGCTGCTCCATCTAATCCTAAGCTTGATAAAGGAGCCTCATAAGCTAATAATGTTGTTACGCCGGTTTCTTCTCTTAATTCAATGACGTAATCATCGGTTGGTAGTTCTAAATAACCAGCAAAATCGGTGTACATGAGGTTGTCAGCAAGTTCTAGTCCGGATTGTTCATATACGTCCACAGTTGGGGCGTCCGTTGAACCGTGATGCACGAGGACATCGGTATTTGCTGGGTCATTTGCCATTTCTCTTCCCATTGCATACACTTCCAAACCGAAAGCAGGAGCGGGTGTGTATCCTGTTGCGCTTACAATTCCGTCAGCAACGATAATATACGTTTCTCCGCTGGGAAGCGTAGTGGTTAAATCATAAACAGATGACATTAAACCCATTCCTGCGGGAACAATATCAATTGTTATTGGGGCATCCGCCGGTAAATCTATAAATGCGGTAGCTGTTTTGTAATTTACTGATTCCAAAGCCAGTGCGCTGTTGAGATAGATGCCTACACTACTGGCAGCTGCATCAGCTGAGTTGTGAATGACTTGTATTCTGGCAGTCTGTGCCAAAATAAAAATTGGAGTCATCATTAAAATTGCGAGTATTAAAGTAATTCTTTTCATAATATTTATTTTTTGTTTGCTATGTAAACTACCAAATGCACTAAATAGCCTAGAATGATTCTAAATAAAAATATCAAAACAAGGATTTTTTAAGATAGACATATGTTTATTTTTATATCAAAATAGGTTTATTGACTTGCCGGATATTTTTGCGGGCAATAACTCTTTAAAAGTAGTAATAGCAAGGAGAGCGGGAGTTTATTTTCTTGGTTTTTCAAGAATTTCTAAATCGCTGATGTTTTTGTTGTTTAGAACAAATCGCAGCACAGTTTTTACTTTATGGATTCCTCGATTTCCTGCTGCTCCCGGGTTGATATGCAGTAAATTCAAATGTTTATCCGGCATGACTTTTAGGATATGAGAATGACCTGAAATAAAGATGTCCGGTGGATTTTTAAAAATTTCAGATTTTACCGGCGGTGCATATCTGCCCGGATATCCGCCGATGTGTGTCATAAAGATTTTCATTCCTTCAATTTCAAATTTCTGGTGTGCGGGAAATCGGCTGCGAATGATATGATCGTCAATGTTTCCAAAAACTGCTCTTAATACTTTGAACTCCTGCAGTTCATCAGCTATTTCATTGGTGCCAATGTCACCTGCATGCCAGATTTCATCAACATCCTTAAGGAACTCGAAATATTCTTTATCGAGAAATCCATGTGTATCAGATAAGAGTCCAATTCGTTTCATGATGCAAAGATGAGAAATTATTGCAATAAAAAAGAGACCCTGGGAGAGTCTCTTTTTGTTGTTTTAGGGGATATGTTTAGGGTTTATTGTAGAATTTCAAACCATTCTGTAATTTTAGCACCTTCCGAATTAAGTTGCGCTTTGTAATTTCCTGCTTTAAAATCATCTAATTGAATAACGATGTGTCTGTTTCCTGCAGGTTTGTAACCTAAGTCGATTGACTTCACAACTTCGCCAGATTCATTATAAATCATAAAACTCAAATCACTGCCTTTTAATAAATTAAATTGTAAATTTAAATTGTTGAAATCTAAATTTGGATATACGATGAAATCATCATACACAAAATCACCAAACATTTCCGTAATGGAATCTGTTGGGCTGGTAGTTTCAGAATTTACTGTGAATTCAAGCGCTTGCGATTTTGATAAACCGATAACTGTTAGCGTGCTTATTAGTATTGTAGTTAAAATTAGATTTTTCATAATATTATTTTTTTATTTGTTTGGTACAAATCTAAGGGATGGACGCTCACATATCAAATATGTTTGACCGATACATCAAATTGCTTGACGAGCGTCAATTTAGACTGGATAAAAATAAGAAAATTAAAATTATTCGTATTTTCGCAAAAAAAATAAGTTATGCAAGTTTATTATTCTCCGAATGCTGTAAGTGGGCAAATTGTTAGCCTGGATCAGAATGAATCTCATCATATTGCCAAAGTGATGCGAATGCAGACAGGTGATAACATTTATGTTGTTGACGGTAGCGGAAAACAATTTGCCGCTAAAATTCAGGGAATTGCAAAAGCCGGAGTGCAAATTTCGGTTGAAACGTGCATTAAATTTGAGGAAATTCCCGAAAGTTTATTGCATATCGCCATTGCACCGACAAAAAATATTAGCCGATTTGAATGGTTTCTTGAGAAGGCAACTGAACTCGGTGTTGCTGAAATTACACCTTTACTTTGTGAAAATTCGGAACGCAAGCATATAAAACTTGAGCGTTTAGAAAAGATTATGATTGCTGCAATGAAGCAATCAAAGCGTTTGTATAAGCCGATTTTGCATGATTTTCAGCCAATTGAGAATCTGTTTGATGTTTCCAGAGTTGAGAAATATATCGCTTATTGTGAAGATATCCCGGATTTGCAATTAGTAACGCTACTAAATCCGGCTGTTAAAACCATTGTATTGATTGGTCCGGAAGGGGATTTTTCTGAAAATGAGTTACAAGCTGCTATTCAATTTGCTTATAAGCCGGTGGCTTTAGGAAATTATCGTTTGCGTACTGAAACTGCAGGCCTTGTTGTTTGTCAGATGGCTCAGGATAAAGGTTTATTGCCTTAATTCACCGAAAACAAAGCGAAATTTACGCCAAAAATCAAACTTGGCATTGGATTTAGGGTCGGTTCATCTGTTAAAACCGAATTCAAATTGTATTGTGCAAAGGCAGAAATGTAGTTCATTCCAAAGGAGAATGTCGGACCATATGAAAGCTGATTAAAATCGCTATTTCGGTATTCCTTTTGTTTAATCGAGAGATTATCATCTTTATAGCGTTTGTACCAACCTGATCTCAGGTGATAATCTGCGTAAAATCCTAAATCAATATATGGGCCGAAATAGTTTCCGCGTCTGGATTGTAAGTAAAAGCGAAGAAAAGCTTCTGCTTGCATCCCGTTTTGAAAAGTGCGTATTTTATCCCAGTTTTTGGTGGTATCGAATAATTCAATCGTATTATCGTTAAGGTTAAGAAACTTGTTACTATAGGATAATTTCAATCCGACATCCATGAATTTGAGTGTTTTAATTTTATATGCATACCCAAAATTTGATTGCCCGGATGAAGCAATTTTTATATCGTATTTTGCTTCTGTTGGAATAGCAAAGCCGTAATTCCAAAACCAATATCCAAAATGCTGACGATTTGGTCCCCATTTGGTTTCTTTGTAAACACGGTCAGGTTCGTTCTCTTCAATAATGACGGCTTGAGAAAATGCCGTTGCACTTATGAGTCCGATGAATAAAATAAGTAATGTTTGTTTCATTGTTTTTAATTTCATTGGGTTAAAACTACTGAAAAAAGTTTAAAATGCGATAGAATTTGTATATCCTTGATAATGTACCATAAGCGTTTTGTTCCAGAGCTTTTCTTTCGGTATGCTTAGGGGCTCTTGCTGCAGTACTTCTAGCACTTTGTAGGATGTCAGCCTGCCGGTTTTATCTTGTATATGATAAAATAATCGTGTTTTGTTATGAATGGTTAGGGATTCGTAAAGTTCATCCGCTATGCGAATTACAACTGTTTCGCCTTTGTCAATAATGTCCAGAGTTTTGCCGACAGTTTTTTTATTTAACAATTTTCCAGCATCAGGAATCCCATAGCCATGTGCATAATCAAAATATGGATATAAGCTACCTGAACTTTCCAATTTTGCTTTCAACTCCATGACGCTAAGTTCAGGAAATGCTTGTTTTGCACAGGCGGCAAAGCCTGCTGCGAGAGGAGAGGCGAAAGAGGTGCCATAAGCAATTTCGTATCCACCGCGCTTATTTGCAACCACTGCTTTCCCGGAGGCGCATAGATTTGGTTTTAATTTGCCGTCTGCAGTTGGCCCATAGGATGAAAAGCTGATATGCAAATGTGAATCAGGGCTAACGCCACCTATGCTGAGGATAGAATCTGCATCAGCAGGAGTCCCGATATAATGCCAGGAACTTGAACCATCGTTTCCGGCTGCATTTACAACTAAAATTCCTTTTTCTGCAGCTTTGTTAGCAGCTCGGGAAACAAGACTGGTTTTTCCGTCCATGTCTTCCGGAAAATATCGGTGATAAGTGTATCCGAGTGATGAATTGATTATGTCTGCACCTTTCCTGTCTGCCCATTCCATGGCTTCTAACCAAAAGATTTCCTCTCTGTAGGGTTCGAGTCTTTTTTCTGTTCGTGCCAGTAGAAATTCTGCGTCCGGAGCTAAGCCCAGTAAATTGTCATGATATTTACCGGCAATATTACTTAAAACCATGGTTCCGTGTTGAATTCCTTTGTACGGTGATGGGTCATCTTTCACAAAATCATAAGTGTCGATGATGCGTTTATCTTTACGGATATGCTCGAAGGCAGAATGGCTTTCCACTCCTGGAAATCCGCCATCAAGTATCGCAATTCGCACGCCTTTACCACTTAGCCCTGCTTCTGTTAGATAGTTTGGATAAAACATGGACAGTTGTGAAAAACGAAGTGATTCCAGCGAAGATGATTTGCTGGCTTCTGTTTCAAAATTGCAGTAAGGAGAGGATTCGGGAACTAAAGCCTCATCAATTTTACAAATGAAATTTAAATTAGAGAGCGCTGCAATTTCTTCTTCAGTTGCTTTGACATACACTGCATTAAACCAACGACTTGCACCCACCAGTTCTGTCACATGTTTTGAAATTTCACGCTGATAATTTCCGTTTGCCGGATAATCCGACAGATCAAATTCAATATTTTGCGAGTTACGTCGTGCTAAGGCTTTTTTTGTAAAGTCGGATGATATGGTATAATCACAGGTGTCTTTATCGTTTAGAAACACCCAGTAATCTGTGGTTTGAGCATATAGTCCTGTACTGCTCAAAATAATCAAAAGAACAAGAATTCGGATTGTGTTATTCATCAAAGCAAAAGTTTAGTTAGTAACAAAAATAGTTGACTTCATCAAAATAATATGGTTTTCGATTAAAGATATTGTTATTTAGAGCCAGTTTAAATAAAAATAAAATCATGAAACATATAACTTTACTAATTATAGGATTTTTCTTAACAGGCATTACTTTCGCTCAGATACAAGTAAATGCTTATGCAAAAGTAAATAATATTTCTGGAACAACTTTATCATGTAGTCATGTGGATGAAACAAATGACAGTTTTGATGTTGGCGACATTGTTATGATTTATCAGGTGCAGGATGATGTTTTGGGTAATAATACTCAAAATAATTCCTCATTCGGAGATGTTGCGGATATCCGCTCAGCCGGGTTGATTGAGTTTGCTGAGATTGCAAGTGTTTCTAATAACGGAAACAATGGTAACAATAACATTACAATTCAATTGTCAGAGTTTCTGAATGAGCCATTTTCTAATACTCCAAACAGTAGTATTCAGGTTATTAGTTTTCCGACTTTTGTAGATTATACGACAACGGATAATATAATTGCAAAACCTTGGGATGGTAATACTGGTGGTGTTGTTGCTTTTAATATTGCAGGGCGTTTAACTTTGTCCCATGATATTTCTGCCGATATGGCTGGGTTTCAAGGCGGTCAGGCTAGTAAAAATAGCGAAGGTGCATGTGATGAAGGAACTTATAGATCGTCAAATTCAGATTTCGGTTCAAAAGGAGAATCAATTTACAGAAAGAACAATACTCAGATAAATAACGGGAAGGGAAAAATTGCTAATGGTGGTGGAGGTGGTAATTTTCACAACGGTGGAGGAGCTGGAGGAAGTAATTTTACTGCCGGAGGTAATGGAGGTACAGGATGGCGTTGTACAATTGGTTCAGGTGGAATTCCGGGTTTGAATTTGTCTGCATACATTGCTGCTGATGTAAATCGTTTGTTTTTAGGTGGCGGAGCTGGTGGCGGTCAGCAAAATAATGGTTACGCAACTCGTGGCGGAGCTGGTGGCGGATTAGTGTTTATCAAAGCAAACCAAGTGTATGTAAGTACAAATCGAGTTATATCTGCTAATGGGCAGGATGGTCAGGACACTAGAGGAAATGATGGTGCCGGTGGTGGTGGTGCCGGTGGTTCAGTTGCACTGATTGTGGATGATTATGTGTTTGATGCAAATGCAGGTTTAGCTGTACAAGCAAATGGTGGACGCGGTGGAAGTGTTAAGCATGTTGATGAACATGGAAGTGGCGGCGGCGGCGGTGCCGGTGCAATTAAATTTTTCAGAGCTGAGCCTTCGGAATATGAGGAATTAATCTCAATCACTGATTCTGGGGATGCAGGTAGGCGTTCTAATACCAGCGTGCCTTTTGCAAATGGATATGGCGAAAATGGTGACGGAACCATGCATTATCTCGAGTTTAATAATGATTTAAGTGGTTTGTTACCTGTTGAGATGCTCCAAATGGGTGTAAAATGTGAGGAGAATATGCATCGTGTTTCTTGGACAACTGCATCAGAAACCAATAATGAGTACTTTTTGATTGAAGCTTCAAATGATGCTGAAAACTGGAAAATGCTTGAAAGTGTTGCCGGTGCAGGAAATACACTTACATACACAGATTATGAAATTTACAATATGAATGCAGATTATCAGTATTATCGAATCTCACAAACTGATTTTGATGGAAGTAGAGAATATTTTGATATATTAATGTCAGATTGTCAGTTAGATACGGATAAGTTAGAAATGCTTGGCTTGTATCACGATGGAAACGCTTTACGAATTGAGCTTGAAGGTTTGCAATACGGAAATCTGGATGTGCAAATCATAAATAATCTTGCTCGTCCGGTTTATCAAGGAAGCATCTCTGTTTCAGGCGATGAGCAGTTTGTAAGTTTGCCAATTGATTTAGAAACCAGTGTTTATATTGTAAGTATTAGTTAAAACGGCAAACAATTAAGTGAAAAAATTGTCATCAGATAATATTAACCCGAAAAATTCACCGCAAAAAATTTCATTGTCTATGAAAAACGCTGAAAATCTTGATGCAAAAGAATTATTAGAAGGCCCCCTTAACATTTTCAAGCATTACCCCAAATTTGAGTTAATAGAAAAATGGGTTGCAGTAAGTTAAAGCACCAACCAACAGCACATTATGTTACATCTAATTATTCGCGGTGAATTTTTCGGGGTAAGCACTTTCATCGCGGATATGTTTTAGATATTCAATAGGATCCTTAGACATATGTTACTTCATTTAAAATATTTGGCCCAATGTAAGGGCTTAATCCATTTTTAGTAACGATTTCGATTTTATAATTAGTGAATAAGCTTTCAATGATATCGTAAACCGCCATATAATTGTCAAAGTTTTCTTTGTCAGATTCAAAGTCAATCAATATGTCAATATCGCTGTTTTCAGATTGCTCATCTCTTGCATAGGAGCCAAATAAACCGATTGACTTAATTCCATATCTGGATAACTCACTTTCTTTGGATCTTATCGTACTCAGTATAAATTCCTTGTCTGTCATGTTACAATCTTTAATACAACAATCGTAATGTTTTTTTATTCTCATCCCTATTTTGAGATAGTATGCCCATACTTCAAAAATACGGAAAATTTAACTAAAATCATGATTGTTTTACACCAAGCATTCGGATTGAGTTTTCGTGCTATTCGTCAATTCATCAGATTGTTAAAAATTGATTTTTATTTTTTGCCGTGAGATACATTTCAATTATTCCGTATTTTCCTGTTGAATTAATTCGTCGGGATGCATTACGCTGTGTTCATACTGAATTGTCAGGTGGAGTTTCTCTATCGTCTGTTTTAGTTCATTTTCAATTGATTGACTGATTTTTTCCGTCTCAGAAACCGTAATATTTTCACGTAATTTAATGTGACATTCAATAAAACAGCGCATATCATCTAATGTCCATGCATGGATATGATGAACATTTTCAATGCGATTGTCGATTCCTTTTATCTGCTTTGCTAAGGATTGGATATCAATATTTTCTGGCGATGCTTGCATAAGAATATTGATGGTCTGTTTTAGAATTTTAAATGTGTGGATTATCAGATAAACACCGATTGCGATGGTAATCAGCGGATCAATCCAGTAAAAATCCCATAAAATGATTGCGATACCTCCTAAAATTACTGCAAATGAGGAAAGTGTATCTCCGATCAAGTGCAGAAAAGCGGCTTTTATGTTGAGGTTTTTGGCTTTATGCGGATTCAGAATAAACACCGAAATTAAATTCGCAAGCAAACCTGAAATTGCAACAATCAACATAAGTCCGCCTTTGATTTCTTCGGGATTCGCAAAGCGTTTTGCGGCTTCAACGAATAGAAAGATGGAAATGATAATTAAACTTGCGGCATTAAAAAGGGCAGCAATGATTTCAATACGCTTATAACCAAAGGTTTTGCTTTCATTGGCAGCTTTATTTCCAAAACGGTTTGCAATGTATGCCAGAAAAATGGCAATGGTATCTCCCAGATTATGTAATGCATCTGACAGCAAAGCCAGACTATTAGACAGTAACCCACCGACAATTTGCACTAAGGTGATGAAGAAATTCAACAAAGTTGAAATCAGCAGTCCTTTTTGTCCTTTATCACGATGGGGATGCACAGTTGTACCCATGTGATTGTAACAATCCTAAACAGAAAAAGTTTTATTCAGCAGGATATCCAACGGTATGGCATAAAATTACTTCCTGATAATCTTCGAGTTCCATGATTTTATGCATTTTCTTAGCATTAAACCAACCACTAACAACGCTTGCCAGTTTTTTTGATGCACAGTACAAATACACATTCTGCGACATAAATCCGGCGTTTGTCCCTGAAGTACAACTATATTTTTCGGAATTTGATTCCGCTTTTTTGTAATTTGCTACAAATATTAGATTTAAAGGAGCTTTTCCGACAAAATCTTGTCCACCGGTTTCTTTGCGGATGTCCTTTGTCAGGATGGTTTTCAACGCATTTTTTTCGGGAATGTAAAGAAATACACCTTTTTCAATACTGATATAAACATCCATCTCCTGTTTATTTCTGGATGAAGGTGCTGTGTGTTTCCCGTTTTCTCTGTTAATGCCCCATGCAGCCCACAAAATATTTGATATTTCCTGCATGCTTAATTCCTTATCGGAAAATTCGCGCTGTGAATTTCTGTTGTTCAGCGCATCCATAATTGGCATGCCTCCAGTTTTTTCAGGTTTAGGTAATTCAATCATTTTGTCTTGTGCAATTACAGGAATTGTAAAAAGGATTGCAAATAATAGAAAAGCGATTTTTTTCATAATTTAAAGATTTAAAAACAAGCCCCATAATATATGGAGCTTGTTTGATAAAGTTACATTATTCAGACTTTTTACTTGAGCAAGGAGCTTTTGATCCGCCACATGCTTTTTTTTGATGACTTGAGCATGGAGTCTTTGCTTTTGAAGTATTGGCATGCTTTACTTTTGCTTTGTAATCAATTTCTGCTAATGACCCAATCAAATCTTCTTCCGAACATTTTTTTGTGACATACTTAACCTTTACTTCGTCCTTGACATGGTCAGCCTTAACATCTTTAACACCTTTTGTATAAGCTAATTGTGTTTGAACTTTTTCCACACATGCATTACAGTCCATGCTTACTTCCAGCGTTGTATAGCTGTACTTGTCATTGTCATCTTGAGCAATTGCATGATTGGTTCCAATCATTAAAACGAGGATGCTCAAACTCATAATCATTAAATGTTTCATAGTGATAATTTTTAGTTGTTATTATTCTTTGTTTAAATTTTTCAGTTCCCAACGAATTCCAAGATAAATTTTCCTACCCTCTAGTGGTCCCCAAATCATTGCAGCATCAAAATATGAGCCAAACGGATCTGCTGCATCAATAATTGGGTTTTCTTGTTTGAAATTCATGATATTTTCAACTCCAAAATATACATTCCATGTTTTGAAGTATTTTGTAATCTGTGCATTAAAAATCGGGTAGGGATCAAAGGATTCGCCTTTTTGAAGCAATTCCGGATTTCCTGCTGTAGAAGGGATTCTTCCTCCTCCGTTTAGCTGAGCCGTTGCATCAAATTGCCATTTTCCAAGTGGCGTTTTATACGATCCAGTAATAAATCCTTTTGACCGACTGGTTAACGGAACCTCCAGCAATTCTCCTTTGATTGTCTGTTTTACATCATTGTAACGATAGGCTGTCCGTAAATCCAGACCTTTAATAAGCGGTGCAGATAATTCAATTTGGTAAGTGTTCGAATAGGATTCACCTTGTAGATTTGAAAAATGTACCTGACGCACATCACTGTCAATGTCAACAACTAACTGATTTTCAAACCAAGTTCGGTAATATTCTCCGGTGATGTTCCATTCTTGTTTTCCAATCATAAAATACTGTGTTACACTCGCACCGGTATTCCATGCAACTTCGGGTAAAATGTCATCATCAATGAGCAAATCTCTCGATGATGCGAGCAAATAGGAGTTTTCTGCCAGAATATTAGCAGTTCTCCAGCCTTTTCCCGCTGAAGCGCGGATAACCGTAATGCCGGTTGGCTTGTATTTAACATGAAAACGGGGCGTGTAAAACATACCATATTCATTATGATGGTCGGCTCGGAATCCTGCAATAGCGCTTAATCCATTATCTAAATTCATGGAGTACTGAAAATATGCTCCGGGCACAATTTCAGTTCTGTTTAAGGGCGTATTGTTTAGATTTTCATCATATTCATCATATTTCATACTTAGTCCGGCATGATAGGTATGCTTGTGATTTACGATGATGGATTGCCAAATCAGATTTCCGTAATAGCTCAATTGCTCAGCATCGTAATTATTCAAACCATATAATCCCTGATGATTATGATACGAGAAATTATTGATTAAAGCAATGCTCGTCTGGTTCATGTTTGGCAATACATAGCCGCTTTTCCAGAATGCTTCAGCGCGATTTGTTTTAATATGAATTCCATATTTTGGCATTTCTGTCCTTAATTGAGGAACGCTGGGTGTATATCCAACCTGGCCGCCAATGCGGTCTTCGTAATAATATTTTACGCCGAAACGGTTTGAATAGCCTTTGTGATTGTCATAGTCCATACGTGCAAAGAATAGATGTCTGTTAACTAATGGATGATCACGAAAATTGTCATTATTGTTGTCATTTTCAAATAAGCTCCAGCCATGATGTGTTGAAATCATGCCGCTCCAATGCTCATTCATAATCCACCGACTATTAAAATTGATTTCAGTTCTGCCTTTATCGTTGACAAACCAATTCAAATATACCGGTTCAGAGCTTTTTGGTTTTTTGTATTCAATATTAATTTGACCGGTGATGGCATCGTAGCCATTTACAACAGCTGCAGTTCCTTTGGATACCTGAATTGCTTCCATCCACGGCCCGGGAACATATTCCAATCCGTAATTTGTGGAAAGCCCGTAGAAATTTGGAAAGTTTTCTGTCATCATTTGCACATAACGTCCTGACAATCCGAGCAATCGAATTTGCTTTACTCCGGTTGCTGCATCGCTGTATGCCGCATCAACAGATGCATTGGTTTCAAAGCTCTGGGATAAATTACAACAGGCTGCTTTATGCAATTCGGCTCCGGCAATGTTTTCAACATGCATGGTCGCCATCCTGTCAATGGAGGTTGATTTTCCTCGTTCCGCAACAGAAACTTCATTTAATACTTTGCCGGCAAGCAGTTCAATATTAAGCGTTGTTTTCCCCTGAGTGTCAATGGTATCTTTTTGATATCCAATAAAGCTGACCATAAGATAACGTTGTTCCCCGGAGCGATTAATGACAAAATTACCGTCGGTATCTGTTGAGGTTCCTCGTTGGGTGTCCATCCACTGTAAATTTGCACCGACCAGTGGTTTTGCGTCGCCGTCAACATTTTCATAAACTTGACCTTCAATGCGTTGGGCGTCTAATTTGAGATATGCTGTTAGTGTAAATAGCAGCAATAATAATATTTTGAGTTTCATAATTTAAATTTTTTACGTAAAACTTGAGTTCAGACAATTGCATTAGTCTGCCTTGGTTTTTTACGCAAAAATCAAATCAGGAAACAACAGTTTACTATGTTAATTGAAACTAGGTTCGGGGGACGCGGAAGCTGTTTTAATAAGTGTTTTACATCTTTTTCAGTCCAAAAATCCGAAATTTCAATAAAGTCACCGGAAAATACAATTAAATGAAGATTGGAAATAAAATCTTCGGTGTTGTTTGGTGGAACAATGCTTGTAATTTCAGCCTTATAATGTTCTACATGTTTGGATTGATCAATTTCACATTGCTCACTGCAACAAGCAGATTGCATTTCTGCATGAGAGCAAGAACAATTATGTGATGCCTCAGGTCTGTCAGGAATTAGAAACCATGATGTTTCAAAACCCTCTTCACAATGATTACAAAAATGGTGCTCAAGCGTGAATCCAAAAGTTGAAATCAATAAACTGAGCATCAAGATGACAGATAGTATTTTATGCACAAATTTCACACTGCTAATTTACGATGATTTTAAATACAACAGCAAAAAAAATGAATTGTTTTGCAAATTTTATAATTTTGCCGGTGGAAATGGATATTTTTAGCATCATAGGGATTGCAATTGCGTTGAGTTTTGATTCATATGCTGCATCAGTTAGTTGTGGATTGAATTGCACCAGTTTTTCTTGGACAATTAAGTTGTTGATTCCCTTTAGTTTCGCATTTTTTCAGGCTTTGTTGCCTTTGGCAGGATATTTTGCCGGAAACCAGATGGTTCAATATATTAATACATGGGATCATTGGCTGGCATTTGGCTTATTGCTTTTAATTGGTGGAAATATGATTCGCGAAGCATTAAAAACTGAGGCTCAAAAAAAACAAATTCAAATTACGGTTTCTCTGATAATTGGGATGTCCTTAGCAACCAGTATTGATGCATTGGCTACCGGATTTAGTCTTGGATTATTACATGCCAATTTGTGGTTGACAATTTTGCTGATTTTTGTTGTCACTTATCTTGCGAGTGCTTTTGGATTGATGACAGGGAAACGCTTTAAAACCCCAAAAGTTCATCGCTGGGCGGGAATAATTGGCGGAATAATTTTAATTGCGATTGGAACAAAAGTTGCGATTTCTCATATGCTTGACCATGGTGTGTTGAGTTGATTTATAGTTTCATCCGGTAAAGTGAGATTAAATCTTCGGTGAATTTTTTGCGGTAAAGGAAATACAAGCGGTTGTCATTTATAGCGATTTTGTCTATCCATTGGTAATCTGGGATTTTGTAGGATTCCAATATCTCTCCTGAAATTAAACTGATTTCCCGAATGTGGTATAAGCCTGCTCGTTGATACAGTGCATACACATGTCCTGTTATCTCATCAACAATAAGTTTTTCTTTAAAATATCTGTCATGATGAGCATTGCAGGGAATTTTCCGAATTTCACAAAAAGCTTCATCATAAACGATAATTTCATCTTGAATAAAATTGAAAAGGTATAGGCTATCTTTGAGATAAATCAGAGGTGAATAAATGGAGTCAAAAAAGCACATCTCTTCAAATCGGATATCGGCAGCAGTTGGTTTATTGTTACCCATGGCATGAAATCTTCCTCGGTCAGCCAACATTTTTAAACCAACCGGGTCTTCAATATTAATCACAGGATTCGCTTCTTTGCTGATTTTGTTTGCTGCGTAATAATCAATCATCTGATTATGCGCTTGATAGATTTGAAAAAGGAAGGCATTTTCTGTTTCAAATTTACAGGGATACATAAATTCTTCAAAGCGTTTTCTTGGTTCTGCATGGATAAACTCGTATTTGTCCTTTATCCAGTGTAATTGATGAGCTGTGTTTTCTGTCAAATAGTGCAAATTGTTCATGCAATCTCTGTAAAAGAAGCCTTCAACTCCTATAATTTGTTTGCTTAACGTATCGCCATTTGGACTGATTGCAATTAGCCAGGGATTTTCTGATTTTGGATATTTGTAACAGTAGCCTGAAAGTAAGATACTGTCTCCGGCAAAGATGTAATCTTTTATATCGAAAAGCATTCCTTTTGTGATATTGACGACCGGTTTAACAATGGCATCACCCAGAAGGTAGATTTTTGGAGAAAGTGTTATTCTGCGGATTTGTACTGCACGGCTTACACCCTGTGTTTTTGTGTTATAGTAAATGTGTGAAAAGCGAATTTCTGCCGGAAGACTGCGTAATTTTAAAGTATAATAGCCAGAAGAATCGCTAGCACAACCGTAATTTGTTCCTAGCACACTGATGTTTACATTGGCAATCGGTTCTTTACTGACACTGTCTGTGATAAGCCCAGTGATTGTGCGGAATTGCGCAAGTCCGAGCAGATACAAAAGGGTTAATATGACAGTCAGTAAGTATTTCATTTGATTTCGTTGAGTTTTTTTAGTTCATCATGTGCCATAGCACCGTAATAATTGTCGCTTTGCGATATTTTTGTCAGTAACATACGTGTTTGCTCAATGTCATGAATTGATTTATAGGACATGGCCTGATACCAATTAGCATCCTGGTCAAAAGTGTTGATTTTCGCATTTATTACGCGCTCCATAACTGCTATGCATTTTTCCTGGTTGCTTGTATGATAATGGCATAAACCTGCATAAAACAATGCATTCATGTCATTTGGGTATTGTGATAAAATTGTTCTGAAATCTTCCAAAGCAGCCTGATAATTTTCTGTGTTAAATTTATTCAGTGCCTTGGCTAGAAAATTCATGTAAGGGATTTCTGTATTATGTACAGCGCTATTGTTGGAAATCGTTGCGTTATGGCGTTGTGGGATTGTGAAATGCGTTTTGTTTTTACGACTATCAATCCGGTAATCAACAATTTTATACGTGTCAATAAAACCATATAAATGATTGGAGTTTGCAACCCAGTTCTCGTTAATTTCAGAATGACTGTGAATCGATTCAATTGATAATTTAGGTTTTCGGTACATTAGTGCGATTTCTTGACGTTCTGATTGCTTTTCAAAAGGGAGCACATCATCAAAAGCATAAACATCCATTCTGTTTTCCAGATTCACATTGTCACTTTCGTGGATGGTGTCACAATCAGGAGAAATGATAACCGTAGGAAGCCTGAAGGTCTCAAGGGCAAAAAATTTCGGTTCAGAAACCGGATGATAATGTGTTCTTTGAGGTTGGTAAAAATGCAAGAAGAAAAATAATGCAAGGCTTGCGGCAATAGTTATTCCAATGGCAAATTGTTTTATTTTTCTTTGCTTTGGTTTTGGAGCCCATTTTTCATCTAGGCTATTCAAATCATCCGGATGTGCATTGTTTTCAATATAGCCCAAAATTGAATTCCGAAAGAATGCATCTTTTTGAATGAGGTGGCGGATTTTCGCAACATCAGGCTCTGTAAGTTTATTCTCTAGAAATTTTTTAATAAGCATATTTTTATTAGTTGTTTTCATATGTCAGATGATTTAATGCAAGTTTTAAATTTCGTTTGCCATTTTGCAAATAACTTTTTATTTGATGGGTTGCCAAGCCGGTTTCATCACTAATTTCTTGATATGAATATTCATTGAAATAAAATAAGCGAATGCAGGTTTGTTGCTGTTCTGAAAGTGAAGAAATTGCAGCTCGCAGTGCTTCGTGTTCAAAGCTTTTTTCTTCATAACTGGCTGTGGCATTTTCTTTACCTACTGCGAAGGCGTCAAACAAAGTGTTTCTTCTTTGTCTTTTTCGTAAAATTTGTAAACAGTAATTTTTGCTGAAGCTGTATATCCATGTGTTCACGCAAGCGATTTCTTCTTTTGCATCGGTTTTCATAAGTTTTTCGAAAATACCATTGACGGCATCGGTTGCTTCTTCGCGTGACTTTAGCATCTTAAGACATAAGCCAAAAATCAGTCGTGAGTAGCGTTTCCATAGCTCACCCATGAGCTCTGCATTTCTACTATTGAAGTAGCTGTTTAGCAGTTGTTCATCGCTGAGGCTTCTATGGTTTTTGTTTCTACGCATTTTTAATGGCTTTGGGTATTATTATAACGCTTTAGTAACGGATAATGCTTCAATTAACCCGAAAAATTCACCGCAAATAATTAGATGTTAATACCGATTGTGAATCAA